>JAYTTO010000030.1:0-16399 GCA_043744975.1 Betaproteobacteria bacterium
AACGCTCCACGACTGGCCCGCAGTCAGCAGTGAACTCGCTGCACGCGCTCGGGTTTGGGCGGCCGAAGCCAGGACGGCTGCTCAAGCGGGCTAACTACAGGCGGAACGGACGGGCCGCAAACGACGTGCAAGCATTGAACATCGTACCGGCCCGCCGTTCACCAAAACGTTAGTCGGCCTACGCGTATGTCAGATTCCCCGCTTCAAATTCGCGACCCTTGGACGATGCCGTACCTTGACACGGTGCACGTGTTCACTGATTCGCTTCACAAGCAGATTGGTCCAAATCACCCACTGTATCGGCGGGAGGTCTTCCCGATAGCATTGCGACGCGATCCAGACGCCGTCATTTACGAGACCGAAGATGATCCAAGGATTTATGTCCTGGTTTATCTTTCGTGGAGTCCTTACGGGTTCAAGCGCATAAGAGACGATGACCCAAAGACAGAGATTCTGTCAGCCTGGCAGGCAATTCAAGCACGCGTGGATATGGATAATGCGGATTGGCTTGCACAGTTCAGATAATCACCGGCCGCCTGACTTCAGATCGAACGGACGGGCCATCAGCGTCCTGCCGTTGCTATCTGCCTTCCTGGCCCGCCGTTCACCAAAACGTTAGGCCTCGCGTCCGGAGCCAACCGTGGAAATAGCCGGTACCAGGTCTTGCAAAACGACATCGCTGAGTCGCGGGCGAGGTAATTATTGGGGTTCGATCTTGCATTGCCACATTCCGTTGCTGTCCTGAGTTTCCAGCGCCACCACCGCCTATACCTTCGACGCCGGCAACCGCCTGACCCAGATCGCCGACTTGGTATCCGGCACCATAACCCGGCAATACGATGTGCGCTTCGACACTCTCACCCAGGAAGTCGCGCCCCTGGGGGCGAGCGGGGACCGTGAACTACCAATACGATGCCGCCAGGCGGCGCACCCAGATACAGACGGTGGGGTAGACCGCGGTCACTGGGCGCCTTCGCGAGCGCACCGCCTACCTCTGCGTTATGCATCAAGAAACCGGTCCTTGCCCGATACGCTTCGCCGGCCCGCTGTCGTCAGTCCGTTTTCGTCAGTCCGTTTGCAGATGATATCGCTAGACGATATCATCCGGCGTGAACGCCAGGCAACGCAAGGTACTGGCAGCGATCTGCGTCAAGCCGACGCTCGCATCCATCGTCTTCGCCGACATCGAGTCGCTGGTGAGGGCACTCGGAGGAACCGTCCTCGAGCGCGAAGAATCGCGAGTCAGCATCCAGTTGCTGGGGGAAGAGTGGCATTGCCACAGGCCGCACCCGGGCAAGGAAGCAAAGCGGTATCAGGTCGAGCAAGCGCGCGATCTCCTCGAACGAGTAGGAGTGCATCCATGAGCAGCATGAGCCATCGGGGCTATACCGCCCGCATCGACTACGACGAGCGAGACAAGATTTTTGTCGGCCGTCTTCTCGGCATTCGCGCCATCATCAGTTTCCATGCCGAGAGCGTCGGGGAACTTCGGGCCGAGTTCGAGAAGGCCGTTGAGGACTACATCGCCGAATGCAATGAACGAGGCGTCAAGCCAGAGAAGCCGGCTTCCGGGAAGCTGCTGTTGCGCGTGTCGCCGGAGGTGCACGGGCGAGCGATGGTCGTAGCGCAGGCGTCCGGCAAGAGCCTCAATCAGTGGGTGGCCGAAGTTCTGGAACGCGCGGTCACCACCGATGCGTAGCCTTTGACGCGGAATGTCTCGAGGCCGCGGTCGGGGTCTTGCAAAACGACATGCGTGAGTCGTGAGCAGTCGGAGACCGCTCGCCTTATGTGGTGCGGGTATGTGCGTCGGCGTCGATCAGGCCAGGAGCGTTTTCACGGCGGCCGTACCCGATGCCGCGTGGGCTGTGCGCGAATGCCACCGCCTCACCCCCGCCCCCGATACGGCGCGACGCCGGTATCCGGGATCCAGACACCGCGCGGCGGCGCACCGGTCTGCCAGAACACGTCGATCGGAATGCCGCCGCGCGGGTACCAATAGCCGGCGATGCGCAACCAGCGGGGCTTGAGAAGCTGCTCGAGCCGGCCGGCAATCGACAACGTGCAGTCTTCGTGGAATGCTCCATAGTTGCGAAACGCGCCGAGGTAGAGCTTGAGAGATTTGCTCTCGACCAGCCAGCGCCCGGGGACGCAATCGATCACCAGATGGGCGAAATCGGGCTGCCCGGTGATCGGGCAGAGCGACGTAAATTCGGGTACCGCGAAGCGCGCCAGATAGCGTTTGTCCGGATGCGGGTTCGGAATGCGCTCGAGCAGCGCCTCGGCCGGCGATGCCGGCATCGCAACCGGATTGCCGAGCTGCTTCAGGGATGCGACGGCCGGTTTGGCCTTGCGGGTCGGCATGTGGGGTAATCGGTGAGGTTGCGGAACCGGTATTCTGCCCTCTCCACCGCGAGCTGGGCTGCGGACGGAACCATCTGCCGGCGGCCCGCCTCCAACCGACTTTGAGGGCACACGCCATGAAGCATCGCATCGCCATCCTGTCGATGGTCGTCTGGCTGGGGCACGGCGCTCTCGCCGGTGCCGCCATACCCGAACCGTTGCCGATCGCGAAGGTCGTCGCTGCAGCAAGTGCCGGCGAGGACACCTCGGCGATCATCGCGCAACTCAGGAAAGCCCGCACCACCTATGCGCTGCGCGGATCGGACTTCGGCAAGCTCGCGGCGGCCGGTGTGCCGCCGGCCCTGCTCGATGCGCTCCAGCAGGGTTTCGTCGACGATGTCGACCTGCTGGTGCGCTATTGGGCGGGCGGCGAGTCGATGGGGCCATGCGCCTGGTGCTATCCGCAGCAGGTCGATCTGGGCCAACCGGCGGCACCCGCAACCGGGCGCACGTTCCCGCCGCCGCTGCGGGTCGGCTTCGGCCGCCCGCTGGGGCTGCCCGACTGGTACCGGCCGGCCGGTCTCACTGCCGGCCGGCACACCACGGTCGAACAGGTCAGGGCTGCGGTCAAGGCCGGAAAGAGCGAGGAAGCAGTGCTGGCGACCTTGCGCACTGCCGGACTCGACGACGTGATCGGCATCGGCGGCATCGGCCGTTTCGGCACGCGCCTGCAGGCCGGCATCACGGGGTCCCACTTCGCCGCGTTGCGCGCCGAAGGCGTGCCCGATGCCGTGCTGGACGAGTTGCAGGGCCGCTATCTGGCGATGTACGTCGAGTACCTGCGGCTGCGTTACAAAAATCTCGGCAAAGGATCGCACAAGTAGCATCGCGTAGCGCGGCCGGTCGGGCGGAAGGCCATCCCCCACACCGCGCACTACCCGAAGACCTGGTGTCCACCGGCGTAGGTCGCGATGACGCTGCGGTCGTCGCCCAGGGTCATCAGCGTCGTGAGGAGGTCCTCGATGCCGTCGATGGTCGCCATCCGGGCTGCCAGCAGCGGACTCGACGCGGGGTCGAGCACCACCAGATCGGCCTCCAGGCCGGGTGCGAGATTGCCCGTGACGCCGGCGAGGCCGAGCGCTTCGGCCGCGCCCGCGGTGGCGAGCCAAAGGGCCTGCGCCGGATGCAGACCGGTGCCGCGCAGACGCGCAACCTGCATCGCGGCGCCCATCGTCGCCAGCATCGACAGGGTGGTGCCGGCACCGACGTCCGTGGCGAGCCCCACCACGACGCCGGCACTGCGGGTGGCCAGCGCATCGAACAGGCCGCTGCCGAGCATCAGGTTGGACGTCGGACAATGGGCGATCGCCGCGCCGGAAGCGGCGATCCGTTGGCGCTCGCCCGGCGACAGGTGGATGCCGTGCCCGAGAACGGTGCCCGGCCCGAGCAGACCGAAGCTCGCGAAGACGTCGGTGTAATCAGCAGCCGCCGGAAAGAGCTCGCGCACCCACGCCAGTTCGGCAAGATTCTCGGCCAGATGCGATTGCAGCAGCATGCCGGGATGCTCGCGCCACAGGGCAGCCGTCGCTTCCAACTGCGCCGGCGAACTGGTGGCGACGAAACGCAGCGTAATGGCGTGCGCCAGCCGCCCGCGACCGTGCCAGCGCGCGATCAGCGCCTTCGACTCGTCGTAGCCGCGTTGTGCCGTGTCGAGCAGCGCCGCAGGCGCATTGCGGTCCATCAGCGCCTTGCCGGCGAAGATGCGCAATCCGGTCGCCAGGGCGGCCGCGAACAGCGACTCCACGGACTGCGGATGCACCGTGCCGTAGACCGCCGCGGTGGTCGTGCCGTTGCGCCGCAACTGGTCGAGGAACACCGCGGCGATCCGGTCGGCGTGTACCGGGTCGGCGAATGCCGCCTCGGCCGGAAAGGTGTAGCGCTCGAGCCACTCGAGCAGCGGATAGCCCGCTGCGCCGACGATCTCGAGTTGCGGGTAATGAACGTGGCAGTCGATGAAGCCGGGCAGGATCAGCGCCCGCGGATGTCGCACCACCGGGGTCGCCGACGGTAACCCTGCCGTCACGTCCGCAGTGGCGCCGACGTCGACGATACGATCGCCACGGATCGCCACCATGCCGTCCGCCTCGTAGCAGAGCGCTGCGGACGGCGGCATCCGGAAGGGGTCGCCGCGAAACCAGGCTATCGGTCCGCGGATCGCGAAACACCCGCTGGCAATCACGGCATCAACCGTGGACCACTGCCAGGCCGAGACACACCACGACCACGGCGGTCAGGCCGCTGCGCAGGCGCAGGTACCACGGCGGCACGGCGAAGCGCCGCGCGAACGCCCGGTCCATCGAGAACTGGATGATGAACATCGCCGCGATGAACACCAGCCCATGGCGCAGGGGCACGATCAGGCCGATCCAGCCGACCAGAGCCGGCACCACGCTCCAGGCCATGACCGTGCCGCGCTCGTGCTCGTCGAGCTTCGGATGCAGCATCGCGAAACCCCAGTGCACCGCGCCGATGAACGACAGGATCACCGCCGCATAGGAGCGCAGCCAGTCCGCGAGCATCGGCTGATACGGCGCGGGCGCCAGCCAGAGCGAGCCGGCGAGGAGCATGAACGGAATGAGCCCGCCGGTGCCCAGCCACAGCGGCGTCGCGGGAACCGGCTGATACGGGTCGGGCGGCGCCATCGTCGATCCGGGCGTGTCGAACGAAGTCCGCGGGCAGGTCAGCCCGCCCGCGCGACCTGCTCCCAGAACTGGCTGAAGGATCGGCACGGCTGATCCGGATCGGCCAGGAAGCGGGGTGCCGGCGCGAGGTCGATGTCCTCGTGCCGAAGGGCTTCGCGGTAACCCGGGTTGTACGTATCCACCGCCTGTATCGACCCCGCCTTCGACAACGTCGCCGGCAACGTCGCCAGGTCACCCGTCCACAGCGCATCGGTCGCCTGCCGCATGCCATCGACCACGAACTGCCAGCGGCGCTCCGACCAGGGAAACCGCGAGTGGAAAGGCAGATGCAGGACGCCGATGACGAGATCGACGTGCTTCGGGCGTGCCAGGCTCCAGGGATGGACCAGCGCCACCCGTCGGCCCGACACGCCGAGCGAACCGGCATCCACGGCATCGACAGCGACGGGTGCGGTCCGCATCGCGGGCATGGCGAGACCTTCGGGCCGCTGGGCCTGCGGTCCGGCGTCGCCACCACGACGCGCCAGTTCTTCGAGCTCCGCATAGCCGGTGTCGATGGCCGTGCCGGGACTTGCCAGCGCTGGCGCGTACCGTGCGACGTTCTCGGCATTGAACAGGTAGGGCTTGGTGCTGAAGGTGCCGGCACACCACTGCCACGACAGGTGATTGGAAGCCAGGTCGCCGTCGAGCAGGTGCCCGTACATCCAGTCGGCACCGGCACGCCAGTGGGTCTTGCGCACGTGCACCACATAAGAGGCGAGCCACATGCGCTGATGGTTGTGCAGATAGCCGGTTGCGTACAGTTCGCGGACCGACGCATCGATCACCGGCACGCCGGTCGACGCGCTCACGACATCCTCAGACACCGTCGCCGCGTACTCGACGCCCTCGAGCGGCGCCCGGATGTCGCGCAGGATGTCGTCGCCCAGATGCCCCCAGACATGGTGGAAGAACTCGCGCCATGCCAGCTCGAACACGAGCTTGTCGTCGTCGCGCACGCGGAACCGTGCCCGCAGACTATCGACGATCTCCGGCAGGTCGAGGAAGCCGTGCGTGATCCAGGGCGACAACCGGGTCACCGCGCCGTCGAGGAAGTTGCGGGTGCGGCCATAGGCGCGCGGATCGACCCGCCGGAGTTGCGCGAGCGCCGCCTCGCGCGTAGGCGTCCAGCCGGGCAGCTCGAAGACGCTGCCCTGTGCCGGCGCGCCATTGCCGTCGGCCGATCGGGGTGCGTGCCAGCGTGCCATCAGCGATCGCCGCGACAAGGTCGCCCCATGACCGGGACGGGAGTCATGCCGCGACGCCCACGGTGGCGGGCCGCGGGGCCTTCACGCGCGCCGGCACCGTACTGGTGGGAATGACGGATGCATCGGCCTTGAAGCGGCCGCTGGCGATCGCCGCCTGCATCCGCCGCTGCCCGCCGACCACGCGCTGCCCGTGGTGCCGGTACCGGGACTTGCCGACGTAGGTTTCGAGCACCGACCGCGCCGCCGCCTTGATCTGGATGATCAGCGGCCGGCCGTCCTGCGACGACCTCGGGGCCGAGGCCCGGAACAAGCGCCCGGCGGCCCTGCCGGGGACGGACTCAACGAATTCGACGGATGCTGGAACTGCGGATTCGGCCATGGCGGCGGTGTCGTTGCGTTGAAAGCCGCAGTTTGCCACGCGTCCGGCGTCGGCGCGGCTATTGCCAGTCGGAGAGGGAGATGCCGATGCCGACGGTGGTCTGGCGATAGTTGTAGTCGATCATGCTCGCGCCGTAGCCGGAGAACAGTTGCAGGTAGCCCTTGAGATTGCGATAGAGCGGAAAGCGCCAGTCGAGCTGCAGTGCGCCGCGGTTGTGGTCGACGCTCAGGTTATTGCGCGCCAGCAGTGCGAAGCTGTGGCCGCTGTCCGATGGCTGATAGACCGCCAGCAGATCGCCGCGGCCGAGGAAATTCAGGATATCCGGATTGTTGTCGTTGCCGCCGGATTCGGGCAGCCGCCACCACGGTCGGACCAGCACGGAGAAGTCGCCGCGCTCGACCGCGAACTGCGCGTAGACGCGGTTCCAACTGCGCGACAGCGGCGCACCGCGGCCGTTGCTCTGGTGCACGAAGCCGAAGTTGACGAACCGCCACCGCAGTCCCAGCGGCAGCGCCATGTCGGTATGCAGCACCGCCATGGCCTCGGGCTCGTAGTTGGTTTCGCGAAACGGCGCCGACGGGCTGTAGAGCCGCCAGTTCGATTGCTGCGTCAGGGCGACCCAGAGGTCGAGTCGGCGATCGAACAAGCCCTGGGCGACCTTGGTCTTGAACGACAGTTGGTACTTCGCTTCGGTGCTGCGGAGGTCGATTGCGGTGGCGGTGCCGAGCGTGGGCGAGGACGGCGCCTCGTTCGGGGCATCGCTGTAGCGGGCGAACAGGAAGTAGTTGGGCTTGTGGGTGCGCAGCCGCAGCACGCCGAAGCGCGTGTCGTCGTCGAGTTCCCACTTGTAAGCCAGCGCCGAACCGCCGTGAACCGTACCGTCACTCCCGCCGATGAAATCGCCGGCGACGCTCTGGCGCCTCGCCTCCGGCAGCGGCGGCGGCTCGACCCGGGCCGGCATGACCGGGCCCGCCGCCCGCCCGGCCGCCCGGTCGTAGCAAGCGAGTCGCGCGGCGTCGGCGTCGATCATGGCGCACCCGGCCATGTCGGTTTCGTCGGCAGGCGCCGTGCCGGCAGCCGCGGCCAGCAACGCCGACGCTGCCAGCCCCAGATATCGCCGCAACGGCAGGCAGGCGCGACGGGCCACCAGTCCACACACAGAACCGTTTGTCATTGCCGTCGACGCCGGAAGCTTGCTCGGCGGACCACATCGGGGCAGCATGCGCTTCGTTCACCCCATTTCGACCGGAGACCCGCATGGACGTCGTCGTGTATCTCGCCAACGGCGCGTTGCGCCGCTTCGTGCAGCCCGAGGAAGACTCGGCCGCGACGCTCGCCACGTTTCAACCGGCCCGGATGTTCGCCGTGCCGACGCTCATCATCGGCAGTGCGGCCGCCACGGTGCTCCTCGCCACCCGCGAGATCAGCCGCATCGACCTGCGCACGCAGGAGACCCTGCCCGTGCCCCAGGGCATCGGCGGGGGCACGGTCACGGTACTCGGCGGCGAATCCGACTTCGTGGAGCGTCGCAATGCCATCTTCGACGACGGCGCCCAGGCGGTGCCGGTCGGCGGCAAGCTGTCGGGCGTGATCGCCTACGAAATGGCGGGCGGGCACAAGCTCTACGGTTCGCTCGAAGCACATCTGGTATCGATGGCCGGGGTGTTCACCAGCATGCAGCACCTGCTCGAACAGCCGGTGCTCGCGTTCAACCTGCCCGGCGGCGGTGCCACCTATATCAACCCGGTCAATCTGGTCGGCGTCACCCTGCACCCGGGCATGGAAGCGTTGCCGCGCGGCAGCCTCACTGCCAGCCTCGTCGAATAGCGCGCGCTCGTAGCAGGGCCGGCGCACCGCGGTGAACGCCGCGTGCGCTGAGGCTGGGGATAGGGCGCCGAACCAGATCGCGGCGAGGACGGCGAGGACACGGATCATGAAGCAGCGGGCTCCGGCGCAAGGGGAACGGGAACGACCCGATATGGTAGCGCCATGCCGGCCGCGAGCCTGTGCGGCAAACCACACATGCTCGCCGCGCGGCGCCGCCACGAACGTACAGGTTGCCCGTTGCCACTCCGGTCGGTAGCCTCGTAGCGGTCGCACCCATCGCCAACCGTCATGGATTTCCTGCTGCTCGCGCTGCCGGCCCTGCTGTCGATCATCAATCCGCTCGGCGGCGCCTTCATCTTTCTCGGCGCCACGCGCGAGCTGCCAAACGCCATGCGCTCGCGTCTGGCGCGCTGGGTCGCGATCCACAGCTTCATATTGATCAACGTCTCGCTCTACATCGGCGCCTTCGTGCTCGAGTTCTTCGGCATCTCGCTGCCGGTGCTGCGGGTGGCGGGAGGCATCATCATCACGATGACCGGGTGGGGACTGCTCAACGCGCAGGACAAACCCGATCCGGACCAGGCGCTGCGCATGGCGAGCGACCGGGATGCGAGCCAGATGGCCTTCTATCCCCTCACCATGCCGCTGACAGCGGGGCCTGGCACTATCTCGGTCGCAATCGCACTCGGGACCAGCCGGCCCGCCGACAGCCTCACGCACTTCCTCAAGTTCGTGATCAGCGCGAGCGGCACCGCCCTGCTGATCTGCCTGCTGATCTATCTCTGCTACAACTCGGCGGAGCGGATCTCGCGGGTGATGGGGCCGACCGGCACCACCATCGTGCTGCGCCTGTCGGCGTTCCTGCTGTTCTGCATCGGCATCCAGGTGTTCTGGAACGGCGCCTTCGAACTACTGTCGAGCATCGGCACGGTGCCGCCGTCGGATCTCTAGCGTGTTCACACGGTGTCGCGCGGCGTACGTTTGAGCGTCCTGGCCTGGAACCGCGGCGGCGCCAGTTCGCGCATGGTCGATCGCGCCACCGGCAACGGTTCGCCCAGCGCCAGGGCGGCGACGATCTCGCCGGCCAGCGGCGCTGAAACCAGACCGTGCGAACCGTGCGCCAGACTGACGAACAACCCTGGCAACCAGGGCGCCCCGCCATCGAACCGCGTGGTGGCATCCACCGACAGCGCGCGGTAGTGCCGCGTGAAGTCCGCGTCATCGATCACCCCGCCGACCATGGGCGAATGATCGGGCGCGACGCAGCGCAGCGCGGCGCGCCCGGGCAGCGACGCCACATCCTGCGGACCCAGGGCCTGTGCCAGCGCCGGCGCGAGCCGCTCGAGCATCGCCAGGTTGGCGACGGTGTCGGCGGTGCGGATCGACGTATCGGCATCGCGCAGGCCGAAGGTCGCGCCGAGACTGTGGCGACCGCCACGCACGGGCGTCACGTAGCCTTCCCCCGACAGGACCATCCGCAAGCTCGTACTCAATAGCGTCGCCGGCAACGACGTGACCTGACCGCGGATCACGTCGAGCGGCATGCCTGCCGTCGCGGCGAAACCGAGCGCATCGGCCGCATTGGCAAGGACCAGGAGATCGGCGACCACAATGTCGCCACGTGCCCCCGCGACTGCCCATCGACCCTCGCCGTCGCGCTCGAACCGCAGTGCCTCGGTCGCCAGATGCACCTCGATCGCGTCGTGGGCCACCAGCGCGGCGCAAAGCGCCGGCAGGTGCGCCCAGCCGCCGGAGGCGAAATGCAGGCCGCCGGCAGGCAGTTCGACGCCGGCCAGCGCACTCGCCTCCTCCCGGCCGACCGCGCGCAGGAACGACGCCGGCCACCCGAGGGTCGCCAACTGCCGCTGGCGGGTGGCGTCGGCAGGCCCTTCCGGCAGGAGCAGCACGCCGCAGCGCGACCAGGCGACGCCGTCGTCGGGCAGGCAAGCCGCGAGCTGCCGGGCCGCATGGAGGTAGCCGTCGGCGAACAGGCGCGAGCGCGCCGTGCGATGGGGCGAGAGTTTCGCGTACAGCACGGCCTGGACGTTGCCGGAAGCGCCCAGTGCCAGGGTCGACTGCCGTTCGAGCAGGGTCACCTGCATGCCGCGTGCAGCCAATGACGCTGCTGCCGCCGCCCCGGCGATCCCGCCGCCGACCACGATGGCGCTGCGGGCATCCGGACGCGACAGCGGCCGAGCGAACCAGGGCGTCGTCGACGGCAGCAACCGCGGCGTAACGCAGATACCGCTCAGCATCTCGCGCTTGGTCCCGAAGCCGCGCTGCCGGCGCATGGAAAAACCCGCCGCCTCCAGACCCCGGCGCACCTCACCGGCAGCGGTGTAGGTCGCGACGGTCGTGCCCACCGTGGACAGTGCCGAAACGGCCGCGAAGATCTCGTCGGTCCACAGGTGCGGGTTCAACGCCGGGGCGAAGCCATCGAGAAACCAGGCATCGATGGCGGCGTCGATCTCGGGCAGCGTCTCGCGCGCGTCGCCGACCACCAGCGTGAGCACCACCCGTCCGCCATCGAATCGCAACCGATGCCAGCCCGGCGGAAAGGCCTCGTATTGCCCCAGCAATGCCTCGCGCTCGCGCGCCAACCCCGCCCAGGGGAGAAGCGCGGTGTGCAGTGCCGCGGGATCGAGCGGGTGCGCCTCGGTACTGACCATGTGCAGCGTCGCACCGGGCGGCGCCACCTGCCGCCAAAGCGACCATGCGCACAGGAAGTTCAGGCCGGTGCCGAACCCGGTCTCGCCGATGGTGAAGCACGCGCGTGGCGCCAGGCCCGACCAGCGCGCGTGCAGACCATTGCCAGCGAGGAACACGTGCCGCTTTTCCCCGAGCCCGCCGGCGCGGGAGAAATAGACATCGCCGTAGCGCGTCGACCACAGTGCGCCGTCGCGCCACTCGAGTTCATCAGCCACAGACGACAGGCTCCCCGACGCGTCGCAGCCTCAACCGGAATGGGCCGCTTCCACGCCAGCGCCCCAGGCGATTTGCATCGGTCCGCTGCCGCGCTCTTGCTATGATCGCGGAATGCCCTTCGATCCTGAGCGCGTGGCGGACTGGCTGGTCGCCGAGCACAAGCGCGGCGCCCCGCTCGTGCCGTTCGCCCGCGATCACGGCGCCGTCGACCTTCCCGGCGCCTATGCGATCCAGGATGCGTTCGTGCGCCGGCTCGACGCGCCGCTCGGCGGCCGCGCCGGATACAAGATCGGCCTCACGTCGACGCGCATGCAGCAGCTTTGCGCCATCGATCATCCAGTGGCGGGCGTCGTGTTCCGCGAGCGGGTATTCGCCAGCGGCATACGGATTTCGCGTTCGACGTTCCAGCGCGTCGGGCTCGAGTTCGAGATCTGCGTCCGCATGGGCCGCGACGTGCCGGCGCGGCAACGGCCGTGGACCGTGGACGACATCGCCGGCTCGGTCGACGCCATCGCGCCCGCGTTCGAGATCATCGACGACCGCCATTCCACCTACCCGCTCGACCTCCTGTCGCTCGTGGCGGACAACGCCTGGAACGAGGGCATCGTACTGGGCGAGTTCCAACGCGAATGGCCGGATCCCGCCGCGGTGCGCGGTACGGTGTTCAGCAATGGCACGCAGGTAGACCAGGGCCATGGCCGCGATGTGCTCGGCCACCCGTTCGCACCGCTGGCCTGGCTGGCGGATCATCTCGCCGCCACGGGCCGCGGGCTGTCGGCCGGCGACATTGTCTCCACGGGGAGCCTGGTCACGACCCGCTTCCCGGTCACGGCGGAGGGCTATCGGTTCACCCTCGAGGGCATCGGCACCGTGGAACTCGAGATCACCGACTAGCAGTCGTTGCGCCGGAAGTCCGGCTACTCCCGGACTTCCTCGAGTGCCGCGGCAGCGGCGCGGGCCAGCAGGATATAGTCGGTGCACAGCCCGATCACCCGGTAGCCTTGCTCCATGTAGGTACGCGCATGCGCCGGCGTATGCGCGTAGATGCAGCGGGCGATATCGCGCCGTTCGCAGGCGCGGATGATGGTCTGGATGGCCTGCTGCACTTCCGGGTCGTTGATGCGCCCCGGCTTGCCCATGCTCCCCGACAGGTCGAAGGGCCCGACGAAGACGCCGTCGACACCGGGCACGTCCAGGATGGCATCGATGTTCCGCGCCGCCTCGACGTGTTCGATCTGGACGATGACCGCGATATCGTCGTTGGCCTCGCGCATGTAGCGCTCGAAATCGAGGTCGAAGCGCTGGGCCCGGGTGATGCCCACACTGCGTTCGCCCTGCGGCGGATACTTGCAGCGTGCCACGGCCACGCGGGCATCCTCGGCCGTGTTGACCAGCGGGACGATGATGCCGGTGGCGCCGATGTCGAGCGCCTTCTTGATCGAAGCCTCGTCGTTCCAGGGCACGCGCACGACGCACGGCACCTGCTTGTCGACCGCGGTCAGGATGTTGAGAGCCGCGCGGGCATCCATCGGCGAATGCTCGAGATCGATGAACAGCCACTCGTAGCCGGCCTCGACGAACAGCTCGGCGACTTCGGGCAGGGGAATCTGCAGCAGCGCCCCGATCATCGGGCGGCCTTCAAGCAGGCGACGGCGAAAGGATAGAGTCACGAACGGCCTTCCATTGGGAGGCCGGATGATACCCGGGCCGGAGCGTCGGCGGTCAGCGCTGCCGCCGCAGTTGGCGAGCAGGAACGAACTGCGACAGCCACTCTGTGGCGTCGTCTTCGCTGCCGTAGATACGGAACGGATACGGTGGACGGTGATAGAGGTCGAACACCCGCATGGCCATGTTGCCCAGGCTCGATTCGACCACCATCCCACTGGCGCCGGTGGCGGCGCACCACTCAGCCGAGGACATGAAGGCCGCGGCCTCCACGTCGACCCGCCAGACGCCCTGCAGCAAGACCATCAGGATCTGCATGCCGGGCGCCAGACCCCGCCTCGCTTCGAGTTCAGCCCGGACCAGATCGAAGGTCACCACGCCCGTGGTGCCGTAGTCGACCCGCACGATGCCGTCGTCTCCAATGACAATATCGGGTGCTGTCACAAACAACCTCTTCTGTAAATTTCTGGCCCCGCCCCCCGCGAGCGCCAGACTGATGAATTACGCCTCTCCGTTCCGGTCTCCCAAGGTCGGAACCCCACGAGGAACGTCTGGCTGAAGGGTACGCCGGAATCGGCAAAAAGTTAACAAAAGTTCCCAGCTTTTCAGGTTTCGAAGATGAACCTGTCGAGACTGAAAAAGTACCGATCCGGGATCTCGCCGGCAGCCGCCAAATCTCCCAGCCATTCGCCGGCGACCGCGGGCGGCACCAACCCGATACGACCCGCGAACGCGGCGATCGCGTGCGCCATGCCGTGGCTGTAGGTCTCGACGTTCCAGGCCAGATTGATCAGCGCAACGGCGCCGACCCGGCAACTGCCGAGCCCGGCGCGTTCGATCATCCCCCGCAACCGGCGCGGCAGGCGGGGATGGGCGCAATGGGCGTCCCAGGCCTCCAGCACCTGCCGCATGCGGGCGTCGTCGCTGCTGGCCCAGACGCAGGATTCCCAGTCGGTGTCCATGATGAGCGTCCGGCCGCCGGGACGCAGGACCCGCCGGATCTCGGCCAAGGCACGTTCGACTTCCGGCACGTATTCGAGGACCTGCGTGCAGACGACGACGTCGAACCGGGCATCGCCGAACGGCAGGGCGGTCGCGTCAGCGACGCCGAAGCCGACCTGCCCGAACGCCAAGCACCGGGTCCGTGCGAGCCCGACCATGGTCTCCGACACGTCGACGCCCTGCACTTCCCCGGCCACGCCAACCTGTTGCGCCATCGAAGCCACGAGCAGGCCCGGCCCGCTGCCGATGTCGAGCACCCGCTCGCCCGGCACCAGGCGCAGGCGCTCCAGTACCGCGGCGCGCTGGGCGACGATGTCCGGCGTCAGGTAGATCGCTTCGACGCGGCGGGCGGAAGCGCCGCCGAACTGTTCCGCCACTGAAAGGGAATCGCTCATGCCCGGAATCCTCGACCAAACAGGCATTCTCGCGCGATTCCCACCGTCAGCGGTGGTCCGCGCCGTTAAACGGCCGCCCCTGCCGCCGCGGGATCAGCCGGTGAAGATGTCGAGCGGCAGGAAGGCCGAGACGATCAGATTCGGGACATCGACGACCTTGCTCACCTTGAGGTCGACGGCGACACTGGTCAGGCAGTAGGCCCGCTGGCGCGTGAGCCCGCGCGCGTCGACCAGGTAGTCGATCATGTTGAGCAGCGCAGTCCTGGCGGCGAGCGACAGATCCTCGGATTCGTTGTGCGTGCCGTCGCGGCTCGCCGGGATGCCGGTGGTCGCGTAAAACCGTCGCGGCACCCCCATCTCCGGCGACGTGAAGTAGCCCGGGTGCTGGTACGACGGGTCGTTCTGCTTGCGCCGGTGCGCCTCGCCCTTGAGGACGTCGAACCTGGCGACGAACGTGGCGCTGGTCTCGACCGTCGACCGAGGCCACCCACACCGCCGATGCAATATCCGGATGCTACCGATTGTGCCCCCTGCCCCCTTGTAGGGCGAGCGGCTGGTCGGGGTGAAGGTGGGCGGTCGTCATGGGGAGGCCTCGGGGAAGGTGGCCAAGAGCCCGCTGCGCTGCAATCGCCGCGCCATGCGCTGTCGCGCTTCCGGCACTCGTCACGCAGCCAGCGCCTGCTCGATCCAGCGCCCGACCGCCAGTACCGTCGCATCGGCACCGGGGCGGCCGACGATCTGGAGGCTCACCGGCAGCCCGTCGCCGTCGGCACCGCAGACCAGCGACAGCGCTGGCAGTCCGGTCATGTTGAACGGCCCGGTGAACCGGGTCAGGCGGGCCGCCGCCGGCACCGTGTGGCCGCCGATCTCGTGGGTTGCAGCGCCCGCGGGCGGTGCCACGCAAGGCAGCGTCGGCGTGATCAGGACATCCGCCTCGCCGAAGGCGGCAATGCACGCGTCGAGCACGTCGCGGCGGATGCGCTGCGCCTTGACGTAATCCATGGCGCTGAAGAACTGTCCGATCTCCAGACGCAGGCGAACGTCGGGACCGAGCCTGTCGGCACCGTCGCGAAGCGTCTCCCAGTTCGCCTGCGTGGCCTCGGCGCAGATGGTCACGAACAGTGCGCCCGGTGCGAGGCGGATCTCCGGGATGTCGACGGCGTCGACGTGGGCACCGCGCCGTGTCAGCAGCTCCGCGGCCCGATCCACAGCCAAGAGCACATCGGTCTGGACCTCGTCCCGAAAGAACCCACCGACGAAACGCAATCGCGGGGGTGACGCCAACGCGGCACCGGCGCGCCCGGCGGGCCAGCCGGCCAGCACCTCGAACATGAGCGCGGCATCCGCGACGCTGCCGGCGAGCGGCCCGAGGTGATCGAGCGACCAGGCCAGGGGAATGGCGCCGGTCTTGTCGACCATGCCGTAGCTGGGCTTGAACCCGACGATGCCGCAGCACGCCGCCGGGATGCGGATCGATCCGCCGGTGTCGGTGCCGATGGCGAGCGGCGCGATGCCGGCGGCGACGATGGCTGCAGAGCCGCCGCTCGACCCGCCGGGCAGGCGCGCGGGATGGCGCGGATTGATCACCGCGCCGAAGTGCGGATTGGCGCTGGTGACGCCATAGGCCAGTTCGTGCAGGTTGGCGGTGCCGAAAATAACGGCGCCGGCGGCGCGCAACCGGGCCACGGCCGGGGCGTCGTCGGTTGCCAGCACCGGCTCCCGCGCCAGGGTGCCGCCGCTCAGGCGGTAGCCGCGCACCGGCATGAGATCCTTGATCGTGATCGGCACGCCCGCCAGCGGTCCGGGATCGATGCCACGCGCCACCGCTGCATCGATCGCCTCGGCCTGGCCCAGCACATCGGCCGCGTCGAGCGCGGTGAAGGCGTTGAGGGCGGTCGCCGCGTGCGCGCGGTCGAG
>JAYTTO010000031.1:0-1651 GCA_043744975.1 Betaproteobacteria bacterium
GTGGCCTGCTGAGTTGCCATCGCCGCCACTTCCATGGCATTTTTCGGGTCGGCCAGGTAGAGCTGGGCGTCGAGCTCGGCGTTGAGCCACGCCTTCACGATGTCGGGCCGCTGCTTGATCAGGTCAGCACGCATCGTGATAAAGGCAGCATCGCCTTCGCCGACCGTCGCCCCCGAGGCGATGCGCTTGGCCAGGCCTTCCTGCACCAGGCGCGAGGCGGTCGGTTCCCAGATCACCGCCGCATCAATCTTGCCGGCCCTGAAGCCGCTGGTGATGACTTCGATGTTCTGGTTCAGCACCGCTGCGGGCGTGACGCCTTCCTTCTTGAAGGTGGCCTGCGCAAAGCGATCAGCGCAACTGCCCAGCGGAATCGCTACGCGCTTGCCGTCCAGCCACTTGACGCCTTCCTTGGCAGTGCTGAACTTCGGCGCGTCGGGCCGGGCTAGGAAGATGTTGCATTGATCGGTTCCAACGCCCGCCGTTGCAACGATGCGGATGTCGGCAACGTCTTGCTTGGTGGTCGATACGATGGCGGGCATGTCCCCGAGGTAGCCGATGTGCTGCTTGCCAGCGAGCATGGCGTTGACGATCACGGCGCCCTGCAGTCCGATCGAGAACTCGACGGTCGAGCCCTTCGGCAGGTACTTCTCGTACAGCTTCCTGCCGCGCAAGACGATGCCGGACCACGACTCCGTGTAGAACGGCTGGTAGCCGATGACCAGGTTGACCGGTTCACCTGGCTTGCCGTACTCGATGTCACCGGCCAAGGCGACCGAGGGCGTGCCTGCGACGAGGCCGACCGCTGCGGCGATGCAGCCCAAGGCTGCCCTGACACGATGATTGATGCACAACGCCATTCTTGTCTCCTGTTGATGCGCCTGGAAATCCGGGACGCAGTTGGCTACCACACGCTTTTGACGTCGACGGGATACGGCACCACGCCGATCATTGCTGCCCGCCGGGTCATCCGCTTCGATCTACTTCTCGCCCTGCGAGCGCAAATGCTTCGTGATCAGCGTCGACAGCTGTCGCATCACCAGGAAGCCCGACGCCGGCTCGGCCGCCAGCACCTCGAGCACGGCTTCGCCGTTCAGGCGCAACAGCATGGACTTCTCCATGCACGCCGCCTTGGCGATGCGTCGCGGGTGATCCTGCAGCAGTGCTGCCCAGCCGAACACCTCGCCCTTGCGCAACATGAAGCCGGCCGGGCTGGTGCGGTCACCACGACCGATGATGAATTCCACCCGCCCGGACTCCAGGATGTACAGGTCGTCAACCGGATCGCCCACGCTGTACAGCGTGGTGAGGCTGTCGTGCACCTCGCGGCGGGCCAGCGCGTCGAGCCGTTCGAGCGCGGTGTCCGAGATGCCCTTGAACAGCTCAGAGACTTTCAAAGCGCTGGACTGCAGCACGAAAATCTCGCCGTCTTGCTGCTCGATTTGGTCGCGCTCGAGCGGCGCCTCGGCCAGGCCGACCGGCTCGCCGGTGGTGATGTCCCATTGCCACAGGTGCTGGTGGCAGGTCAGCGTCGTGCCGTCGAAGAAGCCCTCATCGAGGCACACGTCCTGGTGCGGGCACACACCTTGGTAGCCGTAGTACGCGTCACCGGCATTCGCGATCAGTACCTTGACGCCGATTGACGTGTCGTAGC
>JAYTTO010000032.1:0-4354 GCA_043744975.1 Betaproteobacteria bacterium
CCGAAGGACATGAGCGATGCCGAGCTGGTGCCCTACCTGGTGAATCTCACCAAGGGCGGCGCCGACTACAGCTTCGAGTGCATCGGCAACGTCAAGCTCATGCGCCAGGCGCTGGAGTGCTGCCACAAGGGCTGGGGCGTGTCGGTGATCATCGGCGTCGCGCCGGCCGGGGCGGAGATCGCCACGCGGCCGTTCCAGCTCGTCACCGGCCGCATCTGGAAGGGCACGGCTTTTGGCGGCGCACGCGGGCGCACCGACGTGCCCAAGATCGTCGACTGGTACATGGAAGGCCGCATCAACATCGACGACCTGATTACGCATGTGATGCCGCTGGAGGACATCAACCGCGGCTTCGACCTGATGCACGCGGGCGAATCGATCCGCAGCGTCGTCGTGTACTGATCCAGAACGAAGTGAAGACCATCAGCGAGCACGCCTGCTGCGGCGGCGTCCAGGGCTACTATTCCCACGCGTCGAAGGAGATCGGCCTCGACATGCGCTTCTCGGTGTTTTCGCCGCCGCAGGCCGGGCGCGGTCGGGTGCCGGTGCTGATGTATCTCGCCGGCCTCACCTGCACTGAGGAGACGTTCGCAATCAAGGCCGGCGCACAGCGGGTCGCCGCCGAACTCGGCCTGATGCTCGTGGCGCCCGACACGAGTCCGCGCGGCGCCGGGGTGCCGGGCGAGACGGCGTCGTGGGATTTCGGGGTCGGGGCGGGCTTCTATGTCGATGCCACGCGCGAGCCGTGGGCGCAGCACTACCGCATGTACAGCTACGTCACGCGCGAGCTGCCGGCGTTCGTCGGGGCGCACTTCCAGGCGGACCTGCAACGCCACGGCGTCTTCGGGCATTCGATGGGGGGGCACGGCGCGCTGGTCTGCGCGCTGCGCAATCCGCAGATGTTCAAGTCGGTGTCGGCGTTCGCACCGATCTCCTCGCCGATGCGCTGCCCGTGGGGCACCAAGGCGCTCGACGGTTATCTCGGCGCCGATCGTGCCACGTGGCACGCGTACGACGCGAGCGATCTGGTGGCGACGCATCGCTTTCCCGGAACGATCCTGATCGATCAAGGACTGTCGGACAAATTCCTCAACGACCAGTTGCGGCCCGAGCTGTTCGAAGGTGCCTGCCGCGCGGCGGACCAGCCGGTCAATGTGCGCCGTCATGCCGGCTATGATCACGGCTACTTCTTCATCGCGACTTTCATGGAAGACCACCTCCGGCATCACGCGGCAATGCTAGCGGCTTGAGCCGGATCATTCGTCTGGAGGCATAGCCATGCAGAAACTCCTGATCTACCAATCGCTCTGGGCCATGGAGCGGCGCCGTCCCGACGCGCTCGAATGGTCGCTCGACGCGAAGCTCGCCATGATCCGCGACGCCGGTTTCGACGGCTGCGGGGTGCGGTTCATCGATCCGGCGTATGCCCGTGAAGTCACCGGCTTCCTGCGCGCGCACCACATGTCGTGGCAGGCGCAGTGCTACCCGAAGACGGTCGACGACCTGAAACCGGTACTCGATCTCGTCGCCGAACTCGGTTGCGATCACCTCAATCTGCAACCCGATGTACGTCCGCACACGGTCGAGGAGTGCATCCCGTACATCGACGGCTGGCGCCGGCTGGCCACCGACGCGAAGCTGCCGGTGCACATCGAGACGCACCGCGACCGGATGACCACCGACCTGTTCTTCACGCTGCGGCTGCTCGACTGCTTCCCCGACCTGCGGCTCACCGGCGACCTGTCGCACTACCTGGTGGGCCGGGAGTTCTGGTTCCCGGTGGGCGAGGAGAATCACAAGCTCATGCATCGCGTGCTCGATCAGTGCTGGGGATTTCACGGGCGGGTGGCGAGCCGCGAGCAGGTGCAGGTGCAGATCAGCTTCCCGCACCTGCAGCACTGGGTGAAGCTGTTCATGGACTGGTGGGAGTACGGCATTCGCAGTTGGCGTCGCCGCGCGCCGCCGGATGCCACGTTCACCTTCCTGTGCGAACTGGGGCCGCCCGAATACGCGATCACCGGTCCGGACGGCTACGAGCTGTCCGACCGCTGGCAGGAAGCGCTGCAGATGAAGGACATGATCCGCCGCTTGTGGGATCGCATCGAGGCCGAGGAAACCGGCAGCGTCGCCGTGGCGGCCTGAGAGCGGGGCACTGATCGACCATGCCGCGACTCTCGCTGCTCGACGACACCACCGACCCCTCGCTCTCCGCGCTGGCGCAGCGCATCCGCGACCAGCGCGGCGGCAAGCTGCTCGAGCTGTACCAGGTGCTGCTGCACAGCCCGAAAGTGGCGGCGGCGTGGCTCGGTCTCTTCACGGTGCTGCGCCAGCAGTGCGAACTCGATGCGCGCTGGCGCGAGCTGGCGATCCTGCAGGTGGCGGTGCTGAACGACGCGCCCTACGAGTTCACCCAGCACGTGCCGTTCGCGCTCGCCGCCGGTGTCGGGCAGGCCCAGATCGACGCGCTGGCCAACTGGCAGACCGCCACCTGCTACGGCCCGGTCGAGCGTGCCGTGCTTGGCTATGCCGAAGCGATGACGCGGTCGATTCAGGTGTCCGACGAGGTGTTCGCCGAGGTGCGGCGCTATTTTCCGTCGGCGCAGATCGTGGAGCTCACCGCGACCGTCGGCGGCTACAACCTCGTGTCGCGGTTCCTGGAGGCGCTGAGAATCGGCCACACCTGATTCATTGATGGCCGTCCGTCAATGGCGCTCGAGCGCGGCGTGTGCCTCGGGGGCTTGCTGGCGGTAGATGCGGAACAACTCGTTGTCGTCGCCGGGGCGGTGGCCGCTCCAGACCAGGGTCCAGCCCGTGGCATATTCACCGGACGGTACCCAGTCCCGACCCTGCACCAGCAGCCACGGGCAGCCCGCCGACGGACCGGTCTCGAGCCGATGGGTGCGCAACGCGGCTTCGTACTCGAGCATGGCGCGCTCGGATTCGCCCAGGCCCAGGCTGTCCATGCACGCGGGACGTTCCGGCACAGCGTGCGCTATCGACTCGAACACCTGCCGATAGCTCTTGGCGTGGTCGAGCCAGGGCAGCCACAGCACCAGCAGGGCGCACAGCGCCAGGTCGATGCCGGCGACCCAGACCACGAGCCAGCGGGGAATGCGCAGGTGCGGACTGGCGAGCACCGCCACGGCGCCGGCGACGACCAGGGCGCTGGTCACCGACCACCAGAGCAACGCGTTCTGCGGCAGGGCTGCAGACAGCGGCAGCCGCTTCGCTACCAGCAGGGAGCCGAACACCAGCCCGGGTTGGTCCCGGGTGGCCCAGATCGCCACCAGCCAGAGGATGAGAGGGCCCCAGGCCGCCGCCGCGGCCCAGGCGAGACGACGGTCGAGGCGATCGTCGAGCGGACGCATGGCGCCGGCCGCGAGCACGGCGAGCGGCACCAGCAGCGGCAAGGCGTACGTCTCGCGGGCCGATGCAGCGGAGAGCAGCACGGCGCCGAATACGCCTGCCGTGGCGACTGCCACGCTCCGGAAGCGGGTCTGCCGCACCGTCCGGATCCGGCGCAAGGCCAGCAACGCGAGCGGCAGCACCGGAAACGTGAACCACGGCAGCGTGTACCACCAGAATCCCTTGAGATGCGAGGCGCCCAGGCGCGGTACCGCGAACCCGGTGAAGCGGCCGATGTTGTTGTGCCAGAACCACTCCACGAACAGGTCGGGCGAGCGCAGGTACAGCGCCACCGGCCAGATGACGATCCAAGGCAGCGCGAACAAGGCACTTTTCGCCAGCATCCGGACATAGCTGGCGCGGCGGAAGTCGGCGTCGATCATCACCAGTAGCGACGCGAGCGCCAGTGCGCCGGGCCCGATCAGGCCCTTGCCCAGGAACGCGAGGCCGGCGCCGGTGCCGAGCCAGACCGCGGCAGACCGACCGTCGCGACCGGCCTCGACCAGTCCGACGAAAGCCATCGCGAATCCGGCCAGCAGGGCGAGGTCGGGCAGCATCTGCCGGGCGGGCAGCAGGAGCCCCAGGGTGCCGGCGACCAGCATGCAGGTCGCCATCGATACGCGGCGGCCCCAGACCACGCGCGCGGCCCGGGCCGCGCACAGCATGGTGGCGCCGGTGCAGACCGCGCTGGCGAGGCGCGCGGCGTCGTGCAGGGCCAGCAGCGGCGAGCCCAGCCAGGCGCAGAACGCGGCCAGCAGATAGTAGAGCGGCGGCTTCTCCACGAACGGCTCGCCGGCGATCGTGGGCACCACCCAGTCGCCGCTTCGCAAAATGTCCAGGGCGATGCCGAAGACATACGGTTCGTCCTGCTTCCAGGGATCGTGGCCGACGACGCCGATCAGCAGGTAGGCCGCGATCAGCACGGCGAAGCCGCCGAACGCCGCTATCG
>JAYTTO010000033.1:0-9732 GCA_043744975.1 Betaproteobacteria bacterium
GTCACCACCGTGATCATCACCCACGCCGTGCAGGAATTCCTGTTCGGGAATGCGGCGTTCGAACCGACCGGTGCGCGCTTCATCGCCCATCGCCGCAGCATCGAGCTGATGCACCAGCGCTGCGACCACTGCCTGCAGAACCTGCGCCTCATCCTGGGCGATGCGGCCATGGCCGGAACGCGTTTGCTAATCCCCGGCGACGTCTTGGACAGCGACAGCGAGCGCATCGACATCGGTGGCCGCGAACTCGATCTCCTGCAGCCGGGATGGGCATCGACGCCCGGTGATCTGCTGGTGCTCGACCCGGCGACCGGAACCCTGTTCGCCGGCGGCGTCGTGTCGATCGGCCGCATTCCCGAGTTGCGTGATGGCAATCTTGCCGGCTGGATGCGAGCACTGGAGGAACTGCCCGCCACCGGCGCCCGGCTCGTCGTGCCGGGCCATGGCCCGCCCGTGGATATCGGGCGCAGCCGGCTGACGCTCGATTACCTGCAGGCGCTCGATCGCCGCATGCGCGACCTCTACGAGGCCGGGACCAGCCTTATGGATGCGATCGAGGCGTCAGGCGTTCCTGCGTTCGCGGGCTGGGCGGGATACGCGACAATCCATCGCAGGAACGCGCTGGAGCGCTACCTGCAGCTCGAACTGGATGACCTGGGACGGTGACCGACCGCATCGCCGGCGTACGGCCCGGCACCATGCCGCGCGCCCCCGCTTCGGGCGCCTCACCGGCTGCACCTATAATCCGCCGTTGTGCGTTCATCGCCGTCCACCGGAATTCATCAATGGCAAATCGCCTGACCAAGATCTACACCCGCACCGGGGACGGCGGCACCACGGGCCTGGGCGATGGATCGCGTGTGTCGAAGGACAGCCTCCGGGTCGAGGCGATGGGTGACGTCGACGAGCTCAACAGCACGATCGGCGTGCTGCTCGCGGAGCCGCTGGAAGGCTCCGTCGCGACGTTGCTGACGGCGATCCAGCACGATCTCTTCGATCTCGGCGGCGAGCTCAGCATTCCCGGATACACCGCGATTCTCGTAGCGCATCTCGTGGCGCTGGAACAGGCGCTGGACGCCCACAACGCGGCACTGCCGCCGCTGAAGGAGTTTATCCTGCCCGGCGGCAGCCGGGCCGCCGCGCTTTGTCACATCTCGCGCACCGTCTGCCGCCGGGCGGAACGGCGCGTGGTGCGTCTGGCCGAGGCCGAAGCGATCTCGCCACTGGTGCAGCAGTACCTGAACCGCCTGTCGGATCTGCTGTTCGTGCTGGCGCGCGCCATCAATCGCGCGAACGGCCGTGACGATATGTACTGGCACCACGACCGGGGCGCCGACGCATCCGAAAACGGCGCAAAGCCGTAACTCCCTCAGAACCTGGACCCATGAGCCCTTCGGACAACATCGACGAACTAATGGCGCGCTGTGTATTGCACGACCAGCGCGCGTTCCAGGAATTGTACCGGCGCAGCTCCGGTCGACTGCTGGCCGTGGCCATGCGCATCGTGCGCCGGCGCGACTGGGCCGAGGACGTACTTCAGGAAAGCTTCGTGAACATCTGGAATCATGTGCCGGAATACAGCCGGGTCAAGAGCGCGCCGATGACGTGGATGACCGCCATCGTCCGCAATCGCGCCCTCGACTGGGTGCGGCGACCGAAGCATGAGACCTCCAGCGACGATCTCGACGAGATGATCGCGAACTGGGAGGACGGCGCCGCCGGCCCGCCCGAGCGCCTGCAACTCGCCAGCGAAGGCGCCCAGTTGGACGAATGCCTGGGGCAGCTCTCGGGGCAGCAGCGCCAGTCCATCGCACTGGCCTATTTTCACGGCCTGTCGCACAGCGAACTCGCCAGCCACATGGATCAGCCGCTGGGCACGATCAAGACCTGGATCCGACGCGGCCTGGAAAAGCTGCGCGGCTGCCTCGAAGCAGCGGGTACCTGACCGTGCGGCTCGACAATCGCAACGCCAAGTCGATGCTCGCCGCGGAGTATGTGCTCGGCACCCTCAATGGGAAGGCTCGTGACCGGTTCAAACTCTGGCTCCGGACCGATCCCGAGCTCCGCCACGAGGTTGCCGACTGGCAGGAGCGCCTGATGCCGCTGGCCTCGGCGCTGCCGGAACTGACCCCGCACGAGCGGGTGTGGCGCGGCATCCAGGCGCGGATCAATCCATCCACCCAGGCCGGTGGCTGGCTGTCGAGCCTCGCGTTCTGGCGCTGGTCGTCGGTCGCGTCCGCTGCCGCTGCAGCGGTGCTATTCGGGTTCATCGCGTCGTCGCCCAGGGAACGCACGTTCACCCCCGACAACGGCATGGTCGTGGTGATGCAGGACGAGAAGGCCGATCCGCACGTGACGGTCGCCTGGTCGCCGACGGACCATCGCAAGCCCCGGCTGCGGGTGCGCGTCATTGGCCATGCCGAGATGGCCCCCGGCACCGCCTGGGAACTGTGGATGCTGCCCGGCGGCAACGAACCGCCCAGGTCCTGCGGCCTGATCACCACGCACGATACCCAGTACGTCGAGATCCCGGTGGAACTGCTGCAACGCCTGACCAAGGCAGCGGGAATGGCCATGAGCATCGAACCCGAGAAGGGATCCCCGACCGGCTTGCCGACCGGGCCGGTCATCTACTCCGGCAAGGCGGTCAGCCTCTAGGGCCGCTACCGCTCCATGTAGTGCAGCAGGTTGGAACTGGTCACGCGCAGCCGCGCCGACAGCAGCGTCACGAGCTTGATCAGGATCTTCGCGCCGAGGCTCGGTTCTTCGAGGAGGATGCGGACCATCGCATCCCGCGACAGCACCGCGAAGATGGTGAGCTCCTGCGCCGTGCAGGTGGCGAATCGCGGCTCGCCGTCGATCATCGACATCTCGCCCAGTGTGGCTCCCGGGCCGACCGTGGTCATCGGCTGCATCGACGCGTTGCGATCCTTCTTCATGATTTCGACGCGCCCGCCGACCATGAGCATCATGTAGTCGTCGATGTCGCCTTCGCGGATGATGGTCTGGCCGGGTTGCGCCCGGTAGACCTGCATCTCCCCCGCGAGCAGCCGGATGTCGCTGCGGGTGAAGTCGGAGAAGAACTTCGAGTGGCCGATCATCTCGTAGATCTGCGCCTCGACATCGGTCCCGGCGCCGAGATGCTCAAGCGTCTTCAGGGCCCAGTTCTGCACCGGCGGCCGCGGCGGCACCGCCGCCCCCGTCGGCGCCGGCTCCTGCGATTTCGAATCGGTCTCCATGCCGGTCATTATCACCTCGCCGCCGTCACCGTGGACCACCATCCCTGCCGCCGCCGGGAGTCGCCTCGGCGCGACCGCGCCGGCGTCAACCGGTGCCGCCGACGGTCAGACCGTCGATGCGTAGCGTAGGCTGGCCGACGCCCACGGGCACGCTCTGTCCGTCCTTGCCGCACGTGCCCACGCCGGGATCGAGCGCCATGTCGTTGCCGATCATGGACACCTGCTTGAGGATCTCGGGGCCGTTGCCGATCAGGGTCGCGCCCTTCACCGGATGGGTGACGACGCCGTCCTCGATCAGATAGGCCTCGGCCGCGCTGAACACGAATTTGCCGCTCACGATGTCGACCTGGCCGCCACCGAAATTGGCGGCGTAGAGGCCGCGCTTCACCGAGCGCAGAATCTCCTGCGGGTCGCGGTCGCCGTTGAGCATGTAGGTGTTGGTCATGCGCGGCATCGGGATATGCGCGTACGACTCGCGCCTGCCATTGCCCGTTACCGGCACGCCCATCAGGCGTGCGTTGAGCGAATCCTGCAGGTAACCGCGCAACACGCCGTTCTCGATCAGCGTCGTGCACTGGGTCGGATTGCCCTCGTCATCGACGTTGAGGGAGCCGCGCCGCTGCGCAATGGTGCCGTCGTCCACGACGGTGATGCCGGGGGCGGCGACGCGCTCGCCGACGCGGCCGCTGAAGGCGGAGCTGCCCTTGCGGTTGAAGTCGCCCTCAAGGCCGTGGCCGATCGCCTCGTGCAACAGGATGCCCGGCCAGCCGGGTCCGAGCACGACGGTCATCGTCCCGGCAGGCGCCGGTTTCGCCGCGAGGTTCGTCGTGGCCTGGTGCACCGCGCGCTGCGCGTAGTCGCGCAGCCGTTCATCCGTGAACCACTCGTAGGCAAAGCGGCCGCCGCCGCCGGCAGTCCCCTGTTCGCGCCGGCCGTTCTCCTCGGCGATCACCTGGAGCGACAGCCTGACCAACGGCCGCACATCGGCGGCGATCAACCCGTCGCTGCGCGCGACCATGACCACCTCGTACTCCCCCGCGAGCCCGGCGATCACCTGCGTGACTCGCGGATCGGCCACACGGGCATAGCGTTCGAGCCGCTCGAGGAGCGCGACCTTGTCGGTATCGGCAAGGCTGGCGAGCGGGTCCACCGCGCCGTAGAGCTCGCGGGCGACGCCGCGTCGGGGCACTGCTGCGACGCCGTGGCCGCCCTGGCTGGCGATGGCTCGGGTCGCACGCGCCGCCGATTCGAGCGCGCCGATGCTGATGTCGTCCGAATAGGCAAAGGCCGTCTTCTCGCCGCTCACGACGCGAACGCCGACCCCCTGATCGATGGCAAAACTCCCCGACTTCACCTGGCCTTCCTCGAGGCTCCAGCCCTCGCTGCGTGTGTACTGGAAATAGAGATCGGCGTAGTCCGCGGCCCGGCTCATGATGTTGCCGAAAACCTGCGCCAGGCTGCCCTGGTCGAGCTGGTAGGGCGCGAGCAGCACCGATTCGGCGATGGCGATGGAGGATTCCGGGGCACGCAGGGTCTGGATCATGTTCGAGGCTCGTGGTTGGTGCAGCATAGGGGGCCCGGACGAAACCAGTTCGCCGCGGGCTGCAATGACGCGATTCGCCGTCGGCAGCGGCGCGTCACGGCGCGGCTGCAAGGATTCGATGCGCCAGCGCCGGCAGACTCTCACGCATGCTTCTCTGGAAGCTGGGGTCGACTTCGGCGATCACAACGCCCGGCGTCTTGTCGCGGCAGGCGAGCACCGTGCCCCAGGGGTCGACCACCATCGTGTGGCCGTGGGTTTCGCGGCCGCTGGGATGGATGCCACCCTGGGCCGGGGCAACGACATACGCCAGGTTTTCGATGGCGCGCGCCCGCAGCAGCGTCTCCCAGTGCGCCTTGCCGGTGGTGGAGGTAAAGGCCGACGGCACCAGGATGATGTCGACCGGCCCCATCGCGCGATACAGCTCCGGGAACCGGACGTCGTAGCAGACCGACAAGCCGAGGCGACCGAACGGGGAATCGATGCACCGGACGGCATGCCCGGGCACGATCGTGCGCGCCTCGCTGAACTTCTCGCCGCCGAGATCGAGCCCGAACAGGTGGATTTTGTCGTAGCGCGCGACCCGCTCGCCGTCGTCGCCGTACACGAGCAGGCTGTTGAACACCCTCCCTGGATCCGGAGAACGCAGCGGCACCGAGCCGCCGACCAGCCAGATCCCGTGCGTCCGTGCGCTGGTCGCCAGAAACGCCTGGATTGGTCCGGACCCGTCGTCTTCGGCCGCCGCGACCTTGTCGGTCTCGCGCAACCCCATGATCCCGAAATGCTCCGGCAGCACGACCAGGCGGGCGCCGGCGCCGACGGCTTGTGCCACCAGCCGCCCGGCGATGGCAAGGTTGGCGGCGACGTCCGGACCGGACACGGTCTGGATCGCACCGACGCGGAACGACCCGCCGGTCACCGGTGTCGGCGGTGCGGCAGGGACCGGTCGCAGGTCATCCGGCACGGTAGGGTTCCAGTTTCGACATCGCAGCAGTTTAGCGCCGACCGGACGGCGCCGGCGCAGCCGTTGCCCGCAGGACCTTCCGAACCACCGGATCGTCCCACTTGCCGGTGATGCGGTACTCGAAGGCCGCGAGGTTGTCGATCGGATTGCTCAAGGCGCGGCCCAGGACCAGCGCCGCCAGACCCGCGATCGGGTTCACAATCGCCGTGCCTACCGCGATGCTGTCGCTGATCGACGGAATCACTTTGACCTCGAGATCCTGGGTTTCAGCCCCCAGGTCGACCTGCCCCTTCATGCTGACCCGCGCACTCGACCCGATCATCTTCATGTCGGACGTGCGCATGACGCCGGCGTTGATCTCGAACTTCCCGCCGATCCGATCGAAGGCGAAGCCCTGGCTGAAGATGTCGCGGAAATCGAGTGAAATGCGGCGCGGCAGCGACTGCAGGCTGATCACCCCCAGCAGCTTCGCGATACCGGGCTCGACCCGTGTGAACTGGCCCTTGCTCACGTCGAGCGAGATCTGGCCCGACAGGCTGGCGAAGTCGATCGCATAGGGTGTCCCGGTCCACGCGAGCTTGCCCTCGAGGTTGGCCTTGCCGCCCTTCACGCCTTCCGGCAGCTTGAGCCGCCGCAAGAACGCGCCGATGTCGTCCACCTGCAGGCGCACGTCGAATTGGCTGAGCGGCTGGCCATTCCGAATGCGCCAGCTCCCGAGGGCGGAGAGATGGCCGTCCGGCGCCTTGAGATCGAGCTGGTCGAGCTGCCAGCGGGCCCCTACCGGACGCGCGATAAGTTTGAGGGCGCCGAGATCCCGGGCGCCGACCCGGAAACTGTCCGCGGTAACGTCGAATGCCGGCAGGTCGCGCCCGGCGATCGGCTCGAACGCGCTGGTGGCCGCCGCTTCCCGGGGTTCGGGAATATGCAGGCGGCTCAGATGTGCCGTCAGCAATCCGGCACCACCGCTGCGCCAGTCGATGTCGCCGGCGACGTGGCGGCTGGTCACGGCGCCGTCCCACCGTTCGCCATGGTGTTCGAGGTGCAGCGCAACCTGATCGAGGATGCGGCCGAATACTTCGACTTGCGCCGCCTTGAGATCGATGCCCAGGATCGACGACGCTGTCTGGTCGCCCTCGGTGCGATGCGCCAACAACACGTCCATCCACGCATCCACGTCGATGCGGTCGAACACGCCGGTCACGCGGATGCCGTTCTGATCGGGCAGCAGCGCCTCGGCGTTCAGGCCCACAGCGCCGCGCCTGACCTGCAGCCCGCCCACGCCATCCGCGAGCAACAGGTTGGCGTTGAACATCTTCTCGACGGCTACCGTCAGCAACTGGTCACTCCCCCGCGTGCGGCGCACGAGGTGCAGCGGCCGGACGTCGGCGGCCGCCTTGGCGAGCGGTGCCGGCAGGTTGACGGCAAGGCCGGCGAGTGTGCTGTCGATCGCCACTTCCACCTTGCCCTTGCGGGCCGTGATCACGCCACTCCAGTCGGTTTCGCCGTCGAGCAGCCCGAGCCACGACGACGTCACGTGCCAGCGGAGACGACCGACGTTGAGCCGGCCGCCTGCGGTGACGGTCGTGATGCCGCGTTCGGAAACCACATCAAAGCGCACCGGATTCTCCAGGATCGTCGCCGTCGCGCCCTTCACCCGCGCCCCCGTATCGGTAAACTCAAGCACGCCATTGAGCCCGGTGAGCGTGGGCACCTCGTCGTCCGACACGATGCGGTTGTCGACGAACCGGAAGTTGCCGGCCACGGTCGCGTCGCGCGCATGATTCAGTGGCACCATGAGGTCGAGGTTGAGCTGCCCGTTGCCCTGCGCGACGCGATCGTGCACGAATCCGCCGGTGATATCGTCCACCGGACTCTGGATGATGAACCGCAGGAACTCCTGGGTCGCGCCCGCGGCCGTCCCGCTGACGACCAGACGCGGATCGTGGCTGTCAAGTTCGGGAATGATCACCTTGATCTTGCGCACTGTCGCGCCGAGAACTCCGCCTTCGCCGTCGGCTTCCATCCGATTGCCGCGGAACGTGAGCACCCCGGTGATGTCATCGATCGGGGGCCATCCCGGCACATAGGCGATCCGCAGCTTGCGAACCGGTACGACGACCTCGAACAACCCGCCCGGGCCCTGCTGGCCGAACGGGAACTCGCCGAGGTTGCCGCGCAGGGTCAGCCGCACGTCGTGGGCTTCGCCGCTCTGGATCCCGGTCTCGAGCCATGCCCGGGTATCAGGCCCGATCAGGCGCGGCAGGTAATGCGCCACGCTGGTAGCGCTGACGTGCGCCAGAACGGCGGTAAGATCGATCAGGCCGGCGGACCCGGGCATCGCCTGCCAGGTGCCGGACGCGGTGCCCTCCAGATCGGCATTGGCGAATCGCAGCCGGTTCAGCGACACCACGGGCCGGCTGGTCTTCAGCGACCATTCCACGCGGCCCGCCAGACTGGCGAAGGTGATGGGATCGACCATGACCTGCGGCAACGTCACGCGCACCGGCGTCTGCTGCAGATCCAGCGCGCCGCCATCCTGGTTGGCCTGCACGTGCCCGGTGAGACCGTTGAAACCGGGCAGCTTCCCGACCGGCAGCGCGGACAGTCCGGCAAAACTGGCGGAGAGCGTATAGGCACCGCCCCGGGTCCAGTCGAGCGAGAGCTTGTCCACGTGTCCCGATGGCCGCATTGCCGCGACCAGTTCACGGATCGGCTCCTCCAGGGGCACGGCACCGGCGATCGCCACGACCGGTTCGATTTCGAGACGATCCGCTTCGACCTCGACCCGCTCAACCCGCGCGTCCGACAGGCGCAGATGCAGGCGCACCAGGGCATTGGTCGCCGGCAGTGCATGGCCATCGGCGAGTCGCGCCGAGACGCGCCGGAGACCGAGCGCATGCCCATCCGCCGTCCGGACGTAGGTCAGTCTCCCCTGCAGCGTGGTGAGATCGAGCGGCTGGGAAGCGGTCGCCACCATGGCCGACAAGCCGGCGACATGCAGATCGGCGGAGCCCTGCTGCAGCTGGCCATCTGCCACGTCGGCCCAGGCCTCGACGTCGGCCAGGCCGGACCGCACCGGCAACGGCTGGTCGAGCCATTGACCGATCGTGCCCAGATCGATGAACCCGATTTGCAGATACAGCCGTCCCCGCAGTCCGGACGCGTCGGCGGCGCTGCGCCGGCGCCACTCGCCGCGGACTTCGAACGGCGCGCCGAGTTCCCGCGGCGGCACCGCCTTCACACCGAACCGGTGCATGCGCACGCCGTTGTCGAGTCGCAGATTGAGCTGCGACAGGACCAACGGCGGCGCGCCGCGCAATTCGTCGATCCAGGTCACTTCGGCGTCGTGAACTTCAACCCGCAATTGATGCAGCAGCCAGTCGCCGATGCCGCCTTCGGCCGACTTGTCTTGCAGGCGAAAACCCGCGATGGTGATGTTGCCGCTGCGGTCGCGCCGGATCGTGAGCGCGGGTGCTTCGATGGTCAACTGGTGCAGACGCAGCCCGAACAGGGCCAGTGATCGCCATGCCAGCACCGCCCGCGCGCGCTCCAGTTCGAGCGCCGGACGGTCCTGGCGATCGAACACGACTATCCTGAACAGCGAGAGGCTCGGACGGTAGCCGTCCCATTCGCCTTCGATGCGCTCGATGGCGATATGCTGCCCTGCCGCCTCGGAGACGACGCGCTCGATCCAGGGGCGGTAGCGGTCGATGTCCGGCAGCACGTAGTAGCGCAGTGCCAGCACCGCCAGCGCGAACAGCGCACCGCCGATCAGCACCAGCCAGGTCAACGCCCGGTATGCCCGGAGCGAGACGTGCCGTACCAGGCGAATGTGGTGGGGTCGGAACAAAGGGTCGGCAGTGACCGGAATGCGGTTGGAAAAGTGCCGGCGCCCTACAATCAGGCAACCGTGCCCGGGAGTCCGGCAGCGCGGCGCGGTACGGTACGCATCAGGGCGTTGGAACGTGCCGCGAGCGACAAATACAACC
>JAYTTO010000034.1:0-2044 GCA_043744975.1 Betaproteobacteria bacterium
GACGTCGAAGTCGGCGTCGAAATCGTGCTCGACCAGGTTCTCATGGTGGCCGACGGCGCGACGACTTCGGTCGGCAAACCGCTTCTGGCCGGCGCTTCGGTGCGGGCCACCGTACTCGCCCACGGGCGGGGCGACAAGGTCAGGATCTTCAAGCACCGGCGGCGCAAGCACTACATGAAGCGCGGCGGCCACCGGCAGAATTACACCGAGGTCGAGATCGGCGGCATCTCGGCCAGCTAAGGAGCGGGTTTACCATGGCACACAAGAAAGCAGGCGGCAGTTCCCGTAACGGCCGCGATTCCGAGTCGAAACGCCTGGGCGTCAAGCGCTATGGCGGTCAGGAAGTGCTCGCCGGCAACATCCTGATCCGGCAGCGCGGCACTCAGGTACATCCGGGCCAAAATGTCGGCCTGGGCAAGGATCACACCCTGTTCGCGAAGATCGACGGCATCGTCCTGTTCGCGATCAAGGGCGAAAAGAAGCGCAAGACCGTGAGCGTCCTGCCCGCGTAGGCCGAAGCCCCCCTTCGGTTCGCACCGAAAAGCCCTATCGTCTCCGATAGGGCTTTTCTGCTTTGGAGCCGCACCCATGAAGTTCGTCGACGAATCCTCCATTGAAGTCCATGCCGGCAAGGGCGGGGACGGCATCGCCTCGTTCCGCCGCGAGAAGTTCATGCCGTGGGGCGGGCCGGACGGCGGCGACGGCGGCCGGGGCGGCAGCATCTGGGTGATTGCCGACCGCAACATCAACACCCTCATCGATTTCCGCTACGCGCGGATCCACCGGGCCCGCAATGGCGAGAAGGGGCGCGGTTCCGACTGCTACGGCGCCGCCGCCGCCGACATCACGCTGCGCATGCCGGTCGGCACCGTGGTGACCGACATCGAATCCGACGCCCTCATCGCCGACCTCGCGACGCACGGCGAACGTGCGCTGCTCGCGAAGGGCGGCGACGGCGGCATCGGCAACCTGCATTTCAAGTCGAGCACCAACCGCACACCGCGGCAGTTCACCCAGGGCCAGGCCGGCGAGAGCCGCCGGCTCAAGCTCGAACTCAAGGTGCTCGCCGACGTGGGCCTGCTCGGGTTTCCGAACGCCGGCAAATCCACCTTCATCCGCTCGGTCTCGGCGGCCAGGCCCAAGGTGGCCGACTACCCGTTCACGACGCTCCACCCGAACCTCGGCGTGGTCCGGGTCGACGACAGTCGCAGCTTCGTGATCGCCGACATCCCCGGCCTGATCGAGGGCGCCGCCGAAGGCGCCGGACTCGGCCATCAGTTCCTGCGCCATCTCGCCCGCACCCGGCTGCTGCTGCACATTGTCGACATCGCGCCGCTAGACGAAGGCACGGATCCGGTGCACGAAGCCCACGCCATCATCGAGGAGCTTCGCAAGTACGACCCGGAACTCTTTCTCAAGCCGCGCTGGCTGGTGCTCAACAAGGTCGATCTGCTGCCCGGGGACGAACGCGAAGAACGCATCGCCGCCTTCCTGTCGGCCTTCCAGGGGGACGCCGCCGAACCGCCGAAGTGGTTTGCCATTGCCGCCATCCAGGGGGCGGGATGCCGCGAGCTCAGCTTCGCGGTGATGGAATACCTCGATCGCACGCGGCCGGTTGCGGCCGATGCGGACACCACCGGTGCCTATGAACCGGCCGGCTGAGTCGGTCGTCCGCGGCGCCCGGCGCCTGGTGGTCAAGGTCGGATCGAGCCTCGTCACCAACGGCGGCCAGGGGCTCGACCAGAGCGCCCTCGCGCGCTGGGCCACCGAGATCAGCGCCCTGGTGCGCGACGGCCGCCAGGTAATCCTCGTCTCCAGTGGCGCCGTGGCCGAAGGCATGCAGCGGCTCGGCTGGAAGCGGCGCCCGAAGGCGCTGCACGAGCTGCAGGCGGCGGCCGCGGTCGGGCAGATGGGGTTGGTGCAAGCCTACGAAACCTGCTTCCGCAGCCACGGCCTCGGCACGGCGCAGGTGCTGCTCACACATGAAGACCTCGCCGACCGCAAGCGCTACCTGAATGCGCGTTCGACCCTCCGTACTCTGCTC
>JAYTTO010000035.1:0-4342 GCA_043744975.1 Betaproteobacteria bacterium
TATGACGTCGGTGCGGTCTACTACTGGTACCCTGGGGAATACAAGATTTCCGGGACGCCCGGCCTGAAGACCGGCAACACGGCGGAGATCTACGGCGCCATCGGTTGGAAATGGATCACGGCCAAGGTCTACTACGCCATCACCGACGGCGTGTTCATGATCCCGAACGCTCAGGGTTCGATGTACTTCAACCTCGGCGCGACCGTGCCGATCGGGGACACCGGCTTCAGCATCGTCGGCGGCGTAGGCACCTGGAAGTGGAGCGGCACCGCCGATTATCTGAAGACCGCCAACGGCGGTGTCGGCGCCAAGAACGACATCTACGATGCGGTCGACTACAAGATCGGCGTCACCAAAGACTGGCTCGGCTTCAGCTTCGGCGCGTTCTACTGGGGCAGCAACGCCGACAAGAAGACCGTCGGATCCACCGGCGCGGCGGCCGGCGTCTGGGGCAACAAGTTCGGCAGCAACGTCGGCGACGACGTGTTCTACGTCTCGGCCACCAAGGCGTTCTGATCCGGCGTTCGACGCGCGGGGCCGCAACCGCCTCGCGCCCGACGCGCGCAACTTCCACCACAGGACCATCACATGAAACTCGTCACCGCAATCATCAAGCCCTTCAAGCTTGACGAGGTGCGCGAAGCGCTGTCGGCCATCGGTGTCCAGGGCATCACGGTCACCGAAGTCAAGGGCTTCGGCCGCCAGAAGGGGCACACCGAGCTGTATCGCGGCGCGGAGTATGTCGTCGACTTTCTGCCCAAAGTGAAGATCGAAGCCGCCATCAAGAGCGAGATGCTCGACCAGGTCATCGAGGCCATCGAGAAATCCGCCAACACCGGCAAGATCGGCGACGGCAAGATCTTCGTGTTCGACCTCGAACAGGTTGTCCGTATCCGCACCGGCGAGACCGGCGGCGACGCGCTTTAGCCAAGGGGAAATTGATGAAAAAGATACTCACCGTGTTCGCCCTGCTGGCGGCCTTCGGCTTCGGCACCGCGGCATTCGCCGCGGACGACAAGCCTGCCGAACCAGCAGCAGCACCAGCGGCGGCGCCGACGGCAGAAGCGGCCAAGCCCGCCGACGCCGCGGCCGCTCCAGTTGCTGCAACCGCCGCGCCTGCCGCTGCCGCGGCGGCCCCGCCGCCCGTCCCTAACAAGGGCGACACCGCCTGGATGATCGTGGCGACGGTGCTGGTCATCCTGATGACGATCCCGGGCCTCGCGCTGTTCTACGGCGGCATGGTGCGCACCAAGAACATGCTGTCGGTGCTCATGCAGGTGTTCGCGACCTTCTCGCTGCTCGCAATCCTCTGGGCCGTCTACGGCTACTCTGTTGCCTTCACCGAGGGCAACGCGTTCTTCGGCGGCTTCTCGCGCGCGTTCCTCGCTGGCGTGACACCCGACTCCAACGTCGCGACCTTCAGCAAGGGGGTGGTGATTCCGGAGTACATCTACATCGCGTTCCAGTTGACCTTCGCGGCCATCACCCCGGCCCTGATCATCGGCGCCTTTGCCGAACGGGTGAAGTTCTCGGCCGTGCTGCTCTTCATGGTGCTCTGGTTCACCTTCTCGTACCTGCCGATCGCGCACATGGTCTGGTATTGGGCGGGCCCGGACGCGTTCACCGATGCCAAGGCCGCGGAAGCCGCAATCGCCACGGCCGGCTTCATCTCGCAGAAAGGCGCGCTCGACTTCGCCGGCGGAACGGTGGTGCACATCAACGCCGGAATCGCGGGTCTCGTCGGCTGCCTGCTGGTCGGCAAGCGGATCGGCTACGGCAAGGAACCGATGCCGCCGCATTCGCTCACCATGACCATGATCGGGGCCTCGCTGCTGTGGGTGGGCTGGTTCGGCTTCAACGTCGGCTCCAACCTCGAGTCCACCGGCTTCGCGGCAATGGTGTTCGTCAACACCCTGCTGGCAACAGCGGCTGCGGCGCTGGCCTGGATGTTTGCGGAATGGAGTCTGAAGGGCAAGCCGTCGATGCTAGGCATCGCTTCCGGGGCCGTGGCTGGTCTGGTGGCCATCACCCCGGCGTGCGGCTACGTCGGCCCGATGGGCTCGATCGTGATCGGCATCCTGGCCGGCCTCGTGTGCCTGTGGGCGGTGACATCGCTCAAGCGGATGTTCGGCTATGACGACACGCTGGACGTCTTCGGTGTCCACTGCACCGGCGGTATCCTGGGCGCCATGCTCACCGGCGTGTTCTGCTCACCGTCGCTCGGTGGCACCGGCGTCTACGACTACGTTGCCAACAAGACGGCGCCGGACTTCTCGATGGCCACGCAACTGGTTTCGCAGGCATGGGGCGTCGGGACCACGCTGATCTGGTCGGCGGTGGTCGCATTCATCTCCTACAAGATCACCGACCTGGTCGTGGGGCTGCGCGTGACCGAAGAGAAAGAGCGCGAAGGTCTCGACGTCACGGAGCATGGCGAAACGGCATATCACCCGTAACTGGTACCTGGAGGCCGCCCCCGGGGTGGCCTCGACTGCAACAGGAAACGGGCGCCTCGCGGCGCCCGTTTTTTTTCTGGTGCTGTTAGCGGTGGGCCCCGTCTTTCGAACGCAGGGACACTGTCGAACGAAGCGGCAACATCCGCAGGGTCCCCCGAGAAATGTTGCGCTCACTCATCAGCCCGTGCATGAAGGCGTCAGCCGGTTCGAAGCCGGACACCACGAACTGCTTCCGCCCCTGCTGAATGTCGCGTGCGCGAAGGGATGGCAACAGGGGCGGTACGGCTTCAGCGGTCGTGGGGTGGATGTCCGGAGGATGTCCGGTTGCTAGCGGTCAGTCAGGCCCATGATGCCGCCTCGGCAGAGCCGACGAAGCTGCGGCGAGTCAACGCATTGGCTTCATCGGCAGCGATCCGCTGTGGCGGCGAGATGGCTGGCGATGTCCGGTTCACGTCCGGTTCGGCCGCATTAACCTATTTTCCTCAGTTGCCCACTGGCCAAGGCGGTCAGCCCGAGGTTTGGCTTGGGCTGAGAGGCCAGTATTCGCTCGACGATGTAGCGCACCGAGGCGAACCAGTGCTGCGATTTGTCCAACTGCTCACGCGGTCTGGTCCTGCATCCACTGCACCGCGCGCGCCCACTGCGCTTGTTCGGCCGCGCGCTGCCCGGCCGTGTGTTTGTCATCGGGCGCCGCACCTAAACCCGCGCCAAGTCTACGTTTGCACCGCATTCGAGCCGGTCAAGTGAGGCAAATAGGTTGATATGCGCGATGCTTTGCGCGTACAGCCGCGAGTAGACCAGCGGAAGGGCGATCTCGTGTCGCCGGGCAAGCTCGATCGCCGCGTCGAAGTCGGCCTGGGCCGATGCCAGGTCGTGCAACATGGGATGGGCGCGACCGCGATTGGCGAGCATGAGCGTTCGCACCGACGGGGAAAGCGCCAGGCCAGCCGACAGACACCGGGTCGCGGTGGCGACGGCCTCGCGCACCATTCCCCGGCTTATCAGAACGCGCAGCAGGGGCTCACCACTCGCATCCGACAGCTCGCGCCCGTGCATCTCGAAGAGTTCCGCCGCCGCCAGGAGGTGGGGCAGCTCCACCCTCAATGCGGCCTCTGCCTCGATCTCTGTGGGCTCCGGTGCCGGGGCCGATCTGTTGGCCCCAAGGGATCAGCCGCTCCGGTCGAGCTTCTGGAACGTTTACACGCAGCGCCGGAAACCGCCAGCGAGCCCGGCTCAGCCCACGCCGGGCCGCTCCCAAGTGGGCTGGGCCCGCCATTTGGGGGGTAGCGAACGCCGTGAGCCTGGGGGGTTGCTACTCAGCCGTCGCCGGGCTCGCTGTACACGATCACGGAAAGGAAGCGGATCGGGACTTCGAGCAGCTGCTCCGGGCCGTGCGGTACTTCCCCTCGAAAGGTCAGCGCATCGCCGGGCTCCAGCACGTAGGTCTTCTGCCCGTGGCGATACTCGATCCGGCCCTCAAGCATGTAGATGAACTCCGTGCCCGGGTGCTCGAAACTCTGGAATATCTCGCTGCTGTCGTCCATCGAGATCAGGAACGGCTCGAAGCTCTTCCGCGGGCCCTTGTCGTACGCGAGCAATTGGTAGGTATGGCCGCGCTTCGTGCCCCGGCGCACCACTTCCATGCCGGCGTCGTTCCGGACCAGTTGGGCGCCGCCGTCCGGACGGTCGAAGTCCCGGAACACATGCCCCAGCGAGACCCCGAGCACATCGCAGAGCTTCCCGAGCGTTTCCAGGCTGGTGGATGACTGCCCGTTCTCGATCTTCGACAGCATTCCGCGACTGATGCGGGCCTCGCCGGCCACATCGGCAATGGTCAGCTTCTGCTGCAACCGCAGTGACTTGATCACGTGGCCGATGTGTCGCTC
>JAYTTO010000036.1:0-6618 GCA_043744975.1 Betaproteobacteria bacterium
CACGCGGGCCTTGTCCGCCTCGAGCCGGGCCCGTTCCGCCTCCTCGCGAGCCTTTGCCACGCGCGCCGCTTCGCCGCCGCCGGCGCCCCCCGTGGCGGCGATCGTCACGTCGCCGTCGGCGCCACCTGCAGAACGCCCTCCGGCCATGTCGCCGTCGCGGCCCCCGCCGGCGTTCGTCGACGAACTGCCGGTTCCATCATCGCTCGCGGGGCCATTGCCAGCGGCACGGTTGCTGCCTGCGGCGCCATCGCCGCTCGTGCCTGTTGCGCCATCGCCGCTCACGCCAGTCGAGCCGCTCATCCCTGTGGCGCCATCGCCGCCCGCGCCTGTCGAGCCGCTTGTCCCTGTGGCGCCAGTGCCGCCTGCGCCTGTCGAGGCGTTCATCCCTGCGGCGCCATTGCCGCCCGCGTCGGTCGAGCCGCTCGTGCCCGCAGCGTTCGCGCCGGTCCTGCCGGTTCCAGCCGCGCCTGTTTTACCGGCACCCTGGACACCGGTCCCGTTGCCGCCGTTCGTGTCGGACAGCCCCATCGCATTCGGGTAGTCACCCGATACCCCGCCGCCATCGGCCACGTCGGCGTCGACGCCAGGGCGATTGCCCCGGCGGATATCCAAGCCGTTGGCGGAGCCGCCGGCCGCGGCGTCGAATTCGGTGCCGGCAGCCGAACCGCCGGTGGCGCTCGCAGAATCACCGGACGCCGAATTGCTGGGTGCCGAACCACCGGATGTCGATCCAGCGCCGCTGATGACCGAGGCGCCAGCGCCGGCGGCAGCGCGATCGCCCGAGCCCGGCGCTCCGGCTCGGGCCGCGCTCTTCGACCCCGCCGCGGCGAGGCTGCTGCCTTGCGGACCTGCGATGGGTACCGTGGTGCTGGCGCAGGCAGCGAGCAGCAGGCTAACCCCCAATCCGCACAGGGAACGGATCATCATCGGTTGAGAATGTTCTGGATGCTTGCTCTGGTACTTCATGGGTTCAACCCTCCGCAGTGACGCTGATTCGATCATTTGTGTCGTCGGGCGGTCGCAGGTTCCCGGACTGCAATCAATCCGCACTGCAACCATTCCCGTACAAGGGGTGTCAGCCTCAACGCCCGCGCCCGATTCGCCGCTGACACCCACCGCCGATTCCGTTCTATTACCCATGCTACCCTCGATCCTTGAGATGATTCGACTGTTCCGCATGCTTCCGGCCATGATTGTCCTCGGGTCGGGTCTGTCGCCGGTCGCCGCCGCGCCGGTGATCGCCCCTCATGCAGAAGCCGAACTGATCGCCGCGGCGACGGCGGTGCAGGCCGGCAAGCCGATCCTGGTCGCGTTGCGTCTGCGCCACGACCCCGAATGGCATACCTACTGGAAGAATCCCGGCGATTCGGGGATGCCGACCCGCATCTCCTGGACATTGCCCCCCGGATTCTCTGCCGGTCCGATCCTCTGGCCGGTCCCGCAGCGCATCCCGGTAGGTCCGCTCACCAATTATGGTTACGGTGGCGAAGTACTGCTGTTGAGCGAAATCACACCGCCGTCGACATTTTCCGGTGCCGGACCGGTGCGGCTGGCGGCGCGTGCCGACTGGCTCATCTGCAAGGACATCTGCCTGCCCGGCGGCGCGGTTCTGGACCTGGACCTGGACCTGGACCTTAAGACCGGCCCTGCGGCGCCTGGCCCATGGGCAACCCGTCTGGAGCAGGCGAAGGCGGCTCTTCCCGCCGCCCTGTCCGGATGGGAGGCATCGGCACGGCCTGGCGCCAATCTTATCGAACTCACTCTGGCACCGGGCACCCCGGACGCACCCGCACCCACGGCGGTGACGTTCTTTCCCGACCAGCCGGACGTCATCGACAACGCGGCAGCACAACGGCTCGACCGCACCGCCGATGGAAGCTTGCGCCTCAGCCTGGTCGCGTCGCCGCAATTCAAGGGCAAGGCGGGAACCCTGTCGGGCATCGTAACGGGGGCCCCGGGGTTCGGCGGGGGGGTGGTCGCCGCGACCGTTGCCATGGCCTACCCGGGTGGCTTGCCGGTGCACGCCGCTGCGCCGCCGCAAGCTGGCGAGATGACCGCGGGCGACATCAGGGCTGCGGCCGCTGCCGACGCCGGTGGCGTCGGCCTCGCACTGGCGCTCGGCCTGGCATTCGTCGGCGGCATCGTGCTCAACCTGATGCCGTGCGTCTTTCCGCTGGTGTCGATCAAGGTACTCTGCTTCGCTCAGGATGCCGGCAGCCCGGCCCGGGTCCGGTCCCAGGGGCTGGCATTCGCCGCCGGCATCGTCGCCTGCTTCTGGGTCGTGGCCGGGGTCCTGCTGGCGCTGCGTGCCAGCGGCTCGATGCTGGGCTGGGGTTTCCAGCTCCAGTCACCGCCGATCGTGGCCGGACTGACGGTCCTCTTCTTTGCGCTGGGCCTGAACCTGAGTGGCGTCTTCGACATCGGCCTGCACCTGCAGACCAAGGCCGGCACCGTGCAGCAAGGCAACGGGCTGACCGGGGCATTTCTGTCCGGCCTTCTCGCCACTGTCATCGCGACACCTTGCACTGCGCCGTTCATGGGAGCCGCCCTTGGCTTCGCGCTCACCCAGTCGCCGTCCGTCGCCATGCTGGTGTTCACGGCGCTCGCGCTCGGGATGGCCGCGCCGTACCTGATCCTGGGCTTCCAGCCACGCCTTCTGCGGTGGCTGCCTCGCCCCGGACGCTGGATGGAGACGCTCCGACAAATTCTGGCCTTCCCGCTCTACCTCACGGTGGTCTGGCTGCTGTGGGTGCTGAGCGCCCAGGCCGGCATGGACGCGGCGATCCATCTGCTGGCGGGGCTGGTGCTGGTCGCCGCCGGCCTGTGGGCCTGGGGGCGGTTCCATCTCCGCCACCAGGGCTACGCCATGGCAGCTTCGCTCGCGCTGCTGGCGGCCGGCCTGGCCTGGGGCTGGCCCGGCGAAGCGGCGCCCGGCGCCGCGCGCATGGTCGCGACGGGCGACGCCTGGGAGCCCTACAGCGAAGCAGCCCTGGGCACGGAACGGGGACGCGGCGCACCGGTGTTCGTGGATTTCACCGCGGCGTGGTGCGTGACCTGCCAGGTGAACAAACGTCTGGTGCTGGAATCGGCCGCCGTCAAACAGGCCTTCGCGGCCGCCAAGGTGGTCCGCCTGCGTGCCGACTGGACCAGCCGCGATGCCAGCATCACACGCGCGCTGGCCAAGCTGGGGCGCAGCGGCGTCCCGGTGTATGTTGTCTATCCGGCCGGCGGCGGCGAACCTCGACTGTTGCCGGAACTGCTCACGAGCGATGTGGTACTCGATGCCATCGCCGTGGCCACCAAAGCCAGGCCCTGAACGGCAGCAGCCCTGGCTGTGAACGGTTGTGTCAGCCTCGATTCAACGATAAGAAACTCGGCAAGCCTGACGACTCGTCGCCGGTACCGTCGGCGCCTCGAAGCCGCCATAAACCTCACAAAACAATATGTTTTTAGGTGCATTCTGGTGTAGCGTTCGTCCGACGATCTCTAGCGAGGGGTGTCGGCGTGACGGATCAGGTTTCACAGACGAACCGCTTTAGCGTACAACCACCCCACAAAAAGAACTATAGGAGTTTGTGGGGTGAAACGCTCATTTCAGGTCTTGGCCATAGCGGTGGCAGTGTCATTTTTCCTGGCCGGTCGGATGGCCCGGGCGCAAAGCGGCGACGCCGATGGGCCGCACTTCGACATCGCGGGCTATGCGGTCGAGGGCAACAGGCTCCTGCCAAAGGCCACCGTGGATGCCGTGCTCGCCGGCTTCATCGGCAAGAACAGTACCTTCGCCACCGTCCAGAAGGCCATGCAGGCGCTGGAGACGGCCTACGGCAGGGCCGGCTACACCGCGGTCCAGGTCAATCTGCCGGAACAGCAGATGCGCGATGGCCGGGTGCGGCTTCTGGTCGAGGAACTCAAGCTCGGACAGGTGGTGGTCGAAGGCAACCGCTTCTTCGACGAGACCAACGTGCGGCGCACGCTGCCGGCGCTGGTCCCGGGTGGCGTCCCCAACGTGGATGAGATCGCCCGCAACCTGCGGACGGCGAACGAAAGCCCGTCCAAGCAGACCAAGGTCGCCCTGCGGGCCGGAGAAGTCCCCGGCACGGTCGACGCCGTCGCCCGGGTTTCCGATCAGCGCGCCACCTATCTCGCGCTCACGCTCGACTCCACCGGCACCCCATCGACCGGCATCCTGCGCGCAGGCGTTGCGTTGCAACATGCCAACCTGTTCAACGCCGATCACGTGGGCAGCGCGCAGGTGGTGACATCCCCCGAACAGATGAAGAACGTGCTCATCGTCGGCCTCGGCTACCACGTGCCGCTCTACCGGTTCGGCGACTCGCTCGATCTGGCCTACATTCATTCGGACGTGAATTCGGGCAACGTCTCCACCGGCGGCGCGCTCGGCGGCAGTTTCGCCATCAGCGGCAAGGGCGATTTCGCGGTGTTGCGCTACAACTGGAACCTGCCACTGCGCGGCAATCTCGAGCACAAGATCAGTTTCGGCGCGGACTGGCGGGACTACGGCAACAGCGTCCGGTTTGGCGGGGTTGGGTCAAGCCTGGTGCCCGACATCACCGTGCACCCGGTCAGCGTCAGCTACAACGTGCGCTATCGCAACGAAATGCAGGATCTCTCCGGGTTCCTCAGCGCCTTCCAGAACATACCCGGCGGGTCGGGCGGCAGCCAGGCGGATTTCACGGCATCGCGCAATGGCGCCTCGGCCAGCTACGGTGTGCTGCGCTACGGCGCGAGCTGGCTGCGGCTGCTGCCCCGGTCGTACCAATTGCGGCTGTCGGCCAGCGGCCAGTGGACCAACGACATGCTCGTCTCCGGCGAACAATGGGGTGTCGGCGGCATCGATTCGATCCGCGGGTTCCTGGAGCGCGAAGTGGCCAACGATCGCGGCTACCGGGTAAGTGCCGAGGCGTACACCCCTGACCTGTCCGCGGCGTTGAAGCTGCCGGTGCGAACCCAGGCGCTGGCGTTCTACGACTACGGCTACGCCAGCCGCGTCCACCCCGCGCGGGGCGAAATCGCGTCGGAAACGATCAGCAGCACCGGCGTCGGCGTGCGGATGTACTACGGCAACAACGCCAGCCTGCGGCTTGACTACAGCGTGGTGCTCAATGCCGGCGGCACGCAGGGGCGCGGCGATCAACGCCTGCAGGGCGTGCTGTCGATCTATTTCTAGGAAGCGGTGCACATGAAGATTCCCCGACACTCCCTTCGAACGCGACTCGTCCTGCAGCCATCCCTGGTGGCATTGGCAGTGGCCTCTTGCTTTCCCGGCACCGGGGCCCTGGCGAATCCACTCGATCCGACCGTCACCCACGGTGGCGCGACGTTCCAGCAGCAAGGATCCACGCTCAGCATCATCAATTCGCCCAACGCGATCATCGACTGGCGCTCGTTCTCGATCGGCAGCGGCGAGATCACCCGCTTCATTCAGCAGTCCTCCGCCAGCCAGGTGCTGAACCGGGTCGTCGGCGGCGACCCCAGCCAGATCCTGGGCACCCTGCAATCGAACGGGCGGGTCTTCCTCATCAATCCGAATGGCATCGTGTTCGGCCGCGACGCGGTGGTCGATGTCGCCGGACTGGTCGCATCGACGCTCAACCTGTCGAACACCGACTTTCTGTCCGGCCGGATGGTGTTCGGCGGCAATGCGGGCGCCGGCCTCCGCAACGACGGCATGCTGCGCGCCAGCGGCGACATCTACCTGATCGCCCCGACCATCGAGAACAACGGGGTGATCACGGCACCCGACGGCAGTGTTCTCCTGGCGGCTGGCAAGAGCGTGAGCCTGGTCGACATGTACCGGCCGGACATCCTGGTCGACATCACCGCACCGGCCAACCAGGTCATCAACGTCGGCAATCTGGTCGGCGGCCATATCGGCATCTATGCCGGCGCGATCCGGCACGAGGGCACGGCGTTCGCCACCAGCGCCGTGGTCGGCGGCGACGGCGCTATCGTCTTCAAGGCGAAGCAGTCGGTCACGCTCGCTGCCGGCAGCACGACCAGCGCATCCGGGGCCGATGGCGGCAGCGTCACGGTCGACGGCGGCGGTTCAGCGCAGATCGCCGGCACCATCGATGCGCGCGGCAACAGCGGCGGCGGCGGGCGCATTGCCGTGACCGCGTCGAGGGTCGAAGTCGCCAGCACCGGCGTCATCGATGCATCGGGCCGGAGCGGCGGGGGCACGATCGCCGTCGGCGGGGGCCTGCGCGGCCGGGACGACACTATCCCCAATGCGGATTCCACCTTGCTGGCACCGGGCAGCATCGTGCGAGCCGATGCAACGGCCTACGGCACCGGGGGCACCATCACCATCTGGTCCGAAAGCTACTCTCAAGTCCTGGGCTCGATATCGGCACGCGGCGGCGCCTTCGGCGGCGACGGCGGCTTCGTCGAAACCTCGAGCCGCGGCGTGCTGTCGGCCGGGAGCGCCCCGGACGTGTCGGCCGCCTTCGGCGCCGGCGGCACCTGGCTGATCGACCCGTTCAACATCACGGTCGTCGCCGGCACCGGCCTGACCAACAACGGCGGCGCTCCCGGGTTCGCGCCGACGGGCACCTCGACCATCGGCGCAACGCTGATCGCGAACGCTCTCACGGCCGG
>JAYTTO010000037.1:0-4163 GCA_043744975.1 Betaproteobacteria bacterium
AACCAGGGCCGCGTCGCCTCGAGTTGGCTGCCGAGCCGCAGCAGGGTGGCTTCATCGCCATAGCGGCCCACCAGTTGCACGGCGAGCGGCAGCCCGGCAGCGCTCTGGGCGATCGGGAGCATGAGGCCCGGCTGCCCGGTCAGGTTGAACCAGACCGTGAACGGCGAGAAGGCGAACACCCGGCGCCAGTACTCGTCGAAGTCGTCGAGCATCATGTCGATCCAGCCCAGCTTCACCGGCGGCGTGGCCAGCCCGGGCGTAAGCAGTACCTCCCAAGTGTCGTGGAAAGCAGCCATCTGCCTGCCGAGCCTGTGGGCTGCCTGCGTGGCCCGGATATAGTCCGCGGCAGTGGTCTTCTCCCCGACCTTGGCGGTGAGCCAGGTGATACGCTCGACTTCTCCTTCGTGAGGCGGCCGGCCCGCCGTCGGATGGCCGGCGAGGTTGACGACCGTGTTCGCGGCCGCGAGCGTGAGGAACGTCGGCACGATCGCGGCCCCGTCGACGACCGGATCGCACTCGTCGACGTCGTGCCCCAGATCGACGCACAGCCGGACGGTGTCTTCGAGCGTGCGCAGGCATTCCGGATCGACGGCAACGCCGTTCGGCGTCCTGGTCGTCCATGCGATTCGCAGCCGCCTGGGCGGCGCTGCAATCTCCGCCAGGTAAGGGCGATCCGGCGGCGCAGCCGAATAAGGATCACCCGGCCCGGCACCGCGCGTAGCATCGAGCAGGGCTGCCGTGTCGCGAATGCTGAGCGTGACCGCATGCTCGGTCGACACGCCACCCAGGCCCTCCCCGGCAAACGGGGCGAAGGTATTGCGGTTCCGGGTGGGCTTGAGGCCGACCAGGCCACAGCAGGCGGCGGGGGCCCGGATCGACCCGAAGCCGTCGGAGGCATGGGCGATGGGAAGCATGCGCGCGGCCACCGCTGCCGCCGCCCCGCCGCTGGAACCGCCGGAGATGCGGGTGAGATCCCAGGGGTTTCGGGTCGGTCCGTGCAATTGCGGTTCGCAGGTCAGGGAGAGTCCGAGTTCGCAGGTGTTGGTGCGCCCGAAGATCACGAGCCCGGCACGCTTGAGCCGCTTCACGTGCTCGCTGTCGGTCGCGGCGGGCGGGGTATCGGCGAAGAAGCGCGACCCACGCGTCATGCGCACCCCGGCCACGGGGGACGTGAGGTCCTTCATGAGGAACGGCACACCGCGGAACGGCCCGTCGGGCAGGCCATCGGCAATCGCCCGCCGCGCGTGGTCGTAGAGCTTCATGGTCACCGCATTGACGGCCGGGTTGCGTGCCTCGACTCGCTCGATCGCCGCATCGAGCAATTCGCCCGCTGTGACATCCTTGTTGCGCACGAGCCCGGCCAGACCGAGCGCGTCGTGGTTCTCGTAATCGGCGAATCCGCCCATGGTGTTTCCTCCCGTGGCCGATTGTGCCATCGTCATCGCCAGCAAACGGCACTGAAATGCTGCCCGCGTGCACCAGGATCGACGCGCGATTGACAATCCGCCGCGTCGGCTCCAGACTTTTTTCGCAGTCTTCTCGCGCCGTTCACCTCGGAGGCATCATGACATTCCCCAGCGTTCATGTGCAGGGCAGGAAACGGCGGCTGCTCGCGCCGTTGGGAGCTGTTCTCGTGGCGGCCGGCTTGGCGGGAATCGTCATGGCCCCCGGGGCGGCGCAGGCGCAGATTGCCACGAATGTCGCGGCCAAGAGCCCGTGGGGTCCGACCGACGAGATCGGCACCCTCAACATGATGACCGACGCATCGCGACTGGATGTACTGCAGCAGGTGTCGGGCGGCAAGGTGTACGACCTTGGTGTCGACCTCTTCATCGGCATGCCGCTGTGCTGCGGGCCCTTCGGTGATCCCTCCTTCCAGATCTTCATGACCCACATCCCAGCCCGAGGCAACGGCAAGGAAGTGTTGTCCTACTCCGGCGATGCAGTGTCGATGTATACCCACAGCGGCACCCACATCGATGCGCTCAACCACTTCGGCCTGAAAGGCAAGATCTGGAACGAAGTCAGCGCCGACGACGATCTCGGGGTTCGCGGCTGGACCAAATCGGGCGTCGACAAGTACCCCCCCATCGTCTCCCGCGGGGTCATGATCGACGTGGCCAAGGCCAAGAACCTGGCCTATCTGCCACCGTCCTATTCGATCACGGTGGCCGACCTGAAGGACGCCCTATCGCAGCAGGGCACCACGATCAAGCCGGGTGACGTCGTACTGGTGCGAACCGGCCTGATGACGCTGTGGCCGGATCAGTCCAAGTACCGGCTCGGCGACGAGGCCGGGCTCAGCCTGGAAGCAGCACAGTGGCTGGTCAAGGATCAGAAGTCGATGTTGCTGGGCGCGGATAGTCTCGGCGTCGAAAGCCTTCCCTCCACGAACCCGGACAACTTCGTACCGGTGCACAGCTACCTGCTGGTCGAACAGGGGGTTTCATTGCTCGAGGCGCTTTGGCTGGAGGATCTGGCCAAAGACAAGGTGTACGAATTCCTGTTCATCGCCTCTCCCCTGAAGTTCAGGGGCGGCACTGCATCGCCGGTGCGACCGCTGGCGATCTCCATCCGCCGGGCGCAGTAGCCCTCACAGCGCCAACCGCTTGGAGCGGCTCAGGGCATCGACTGGAGTAGCGCCGCCATCTTCTGGTGGATGAGATTGATCGCCTTGAGCGGCCGGAGCATCACCTTGAATTCGGTGATTCGACCGTCGTTGTCCCAGCGGATCATGTCGACACCGTTGACGACGATGCCGTCGATCACCACCTCGAATTCGAGGACCGCGTCGCGGTCGCCGACGACCTCCCGGACATACCGGAATGATTCGCCGAAGAACACCTTGAACGCCACCGAAAGGTAGCGGACGGTGACTGCTTTACCGACCTGAGGCGTGTGGACAACAGGGGAATGGAACACGGCACCGTCGGCAATCAAGGCCTCGAGGCCACTGACGTCTCGGGTGGCGACAAGGTCGTGCCAGGCCGCGATGGTGTCGATGGTCACGGGCTCTCCATGGATGGCGCGAAGCGACGCGCGGCTACTTCCCGGGCAGGCTGATGATCTGCGCGGACGTGGTCCCGGCACCTGCAGACACTTCGGCCTTGCGCAGGAACGTGGGCGCAACGTTCCACTGCTGTCCGTTCTCGGTGATGACCGTGACTGTCTTGCGGTTGTACCTGGTGATGACGCCGGTGAGCAGGGGGTGCCCATCCGGCTGGAACGAGACTTTCTGCCCGATGCTGAAATCGAGCATGCGCGCATGCGCCCGCATCTGATTCAGGAACTTCAGGCGCGCGACGACCCGGTTGTTGAGGTCGACGAGTTCGGCTTCGGTGAGCTGGTCGATGTCGATTGTCATGCAGATGGATCCCGAACCTGTGGATGTTGTTGGTCGCACCGCGGCATGTGAGCGACGATGCGCCGTGGATGTCTTCGACGACCTGTCCTCGATACCGATTGTGCCTTCAGACCCCGCCCCGGCGAAAGACCCGTCACCCCGAACAGCGGGGGTCACGTCACCGTCAGATCCCGCCCCTGGACTGATCCTGCGCCTCCATCAACGCCTTGCGGAACGCCATCGGCTTCGATATCCCGGGAATCGGCTCCTGGGACCCACCCGACCCTGAAATGACGAGCGTGCCGAAATCGAACAGCCGGCCCAGGGCACTCTGGTCTACCTGCACGCTCTCGACCTTGGTGATGTTGAGTTCAACGGTGCGGCGGGAGATGAAGCCGAACTTGGCGATCACGCGCCGGTTGGTGACGGCCAGCTCGGTCGTCTTGTACTTGACGTAGGCGTAGCCCCAGAAGATCAGTCCGAGGCCGAACACCACGAGCAGCAGCACGCCCAGCCCGATGGGAACCGCGAGCGACCACAGGCTGATGTGACCGATGTAGACCACCCGCTCGTCCTTGACCAGGGCGCCTTCGATATAGCTTGCCATGCGTTCTCCGCCTCGGCGCCAGCGTGCGCGCCCGTTGAAAGCTTCGGGGACTATCGACCTTTCGGAATTATGGGCTCGATCGAAGTGGCGAACCGGCCCTGCGCCAGTGCGACCAGCTTGTCGGCCACAAAGCGCCGCACGTTCTCCGGCAGTGCAACAGCGGCGGCGGCAAACAGGCTTGTCACCAGCGGCACATCGATGCGCTCCGCCTCC
>JAYTTO010000038.1:0-3263 GCA_043744975.1 Betaproteobacteria bacterium
GGCTCGGCACTGCTTGACAGGTGATCGCTTGCGAACCCATAAGGTGCATCCCGAACCGGGCGGTTAGCTCAGCGGTAGAGCACACGCTTCACACGCGGAAATTGTCCATTTTATTTCAGTATGTTAGATATTTTTGGCACCTCGTTGGCACTTGAGTTGGCCATGAAGTTGAGAAACGAGATTACAGTTCAATCGGTATAAAAAACACGGGCTCGTCAAGCCATGCCGCCAGCGAAGCCTTCCGTTTTGTCATCGTGAATAGGCACACTTCATCTCTGCCGATATGGGGCGACGGCCGCATGCACAGACCGGCTCCATGGTCGCATGTTGAACTGTCATTAAGCTACCATCCATGCCATTTAGATGCCGAGGGAGAGGTATTGCGTTCAATCTGACGGGGCTTGTGTCGCAACCGGGAATATTGCGAGCGCCTTGCACGGGCGGGGCACCGCGTACGAACCGCGGGGAAGAGCCTAATGCTGATCAGGTGAAGTCTTCAAGTCTGTGCATGTCCTCGAGGTGGTCGCCGTCGTGCAGTAGGGTATCGAGAACCCGCAGGACACGAACGGTGAGGTTCCTGTCGCCGGTCTCTTCGACTTCGGCAACGAGTTCGCGTAGTTCGGGGATTTTGATTACAGTGCGCATGTTACGCTGCGATCTTCTTGGCAGGTTTTGCACCGATATCAGCCATCAATAAATTATAGCATATCCCAAGAAGACGAAGGTTTGACAGAGCGCTAAATGCGTGTCGCACAATAACGAGGTTTCTGCGATGCCATGCACGGCGCGCAGACGCGGTGATCACCCAGACGAAGGCGTCGTAGAAACATTGTTGCACGGAACCGCGGGCGGCTGGCATTGCTATGGCGATTTGAGCGCGACGCCTGCTGCGGCAATCGGCAATCTCAACAGCGTTGAAGCGCGTCGCCGGGCGAAACGGACGCCGAGGAACCTCGCAATCGCGTTCCCCAGGAGCTGAAGCGTCGTCTTGGCAGCATTTCCGGCACCGATTACGGCAGCGGAGTCTCGGTTTGCGCATGCGTTATCGCGGCCGGTTGGGAACCAGCTAGGGCATCGGGCTGGAGTGGTATGTTCCATCGATCTATCCGCCGTCATGAGCTGTCGATCCCGATGGCCGTCGTCATGAACGTTCGCGGTGAGGCGCCGCGCTCGAACGTCTCGATGAGCCTCATGCGTCCGCCGCAGCATGGACACGGCGGCGGCTCAGTCTCCGCGGCAGACCCGTCCTCGGCGCCGTCATCACCGGGCATATTCGATGGCGGCGGAACCTCGAGCAGCCGTCTGCAGAGTTCGAGCTTTTGGGCGCGATGGCCGTTCGCGAACAATCCGTAGTGGCGGATGCGGTGGAAGCCGTCCGGCAGGACGTGCATCAGGAACCGGCGCATGAACTCAGCCGCCTCGAGCCGCATGATCTTCGATTGCTGACGGCCATTCTGCCGATAGTCCTTCCAGCGGAAGCTGACGTGGGTCTCATCGACCCAGGTCAACCGGCTGTTGCCGATCGCAACGCGATGCGTGTAGCGGGCGAGATAGGCGAGCACCTGGGTCGGGCCTGCGAAGGGCTCCTTGGCGTAGACCACCCACTCGGTCTTGGTGAGGGGCGCGAGGTACGCCTTGAACGCCACCTTGTCCGCGAGCGTCGTGAGGCCGCCAAAGAACTGCAAGTGGCCGGCTGCATGCATGCTGTCGAGCCCTGCGAGGAACAAGCGCCGGAACAGACGCGAGAGCACGCGCACAGACAGGAAGAAGTTCGGCCGGCATCGCTCCCAGCGATTGTCCCCGGCCGGTTCGCCGGGGCAGGCTGGCGCGATACCGCCGCCGGGTACGATGCAGTGGACATGGGGGTGGTGATCGAGGTTCTGGCCCCACGTGTGCAGCACGGCGGTGACGCCGATGGCGGCGCCCAGATGCTTGGGGTCGGCGGCGATGGTGGTGAGCGCCTCGGCTGCCGCTGTAAACAGCAGCCCGTAGACCTTGACCTTGTTCTGATAGGCGATGGCGCCGATCTGGGCCGGAAGTGTGAACACGATATGGAAGTAGGGAACCGGCAACAGCTCCGCCTCGCGCGCCGCGAGCCACTTCTCGGCCGCCGTCCACTGACACTTCGGGCAGTGGCGGTTGCGGCAGGAGTTGTAGGCGACGCGTGTGTGGGCGCAATCCTCGCAGCGCTCGACGTGACCGCCGAGCTCCGCGGTGCGGCAGATCTCGATTGCCGTCATGACGCGCCGTTGTGCAAGGCTTACATGCGCCTCGTTGGCGGCACGCCAGGCGGGGCCAAAGCGGCGGAATATGTCCGCCACCTCCAGCTTGGGACGAGACATGACGGGCGCTTCAGGCCGGCTCTGTCTCGTCGAAGTTTAACAACTCGAGTGGGCTTTGGATCTGGCGGATCGTATTGAGTGCAACGCGGGCATAGCGCGTGGTGGACTGGATGTTGCGATGTCCGAGAAGATGCTGGATCACCCGGATATCGACGCCCTGCTCGAGCAGATGGGTTGCAAAGCTGTGGCGCAGCGTATGAGGCGTGACGCTCTTATCGAGGCCGGCGCGGCCGGCGGCGTCGCGGAAGGCCCGCTGCACGGAGCGCGTGGTGATTGGCTGGAACGGCTCCGGTCCAGCGAACAGGAGACCCCCCGTTGGCCGCTTGCGCTTCCAGTAGTTGCGGAGAATGCGCAAAAGCTGCTCGGACAACATGACGTAACGATCCTTGTGACCCTTGGCCTGACGGACGTGGATCACCATGGCCTTGGCATTGATGTCGGCGGGCATCAGGCGGACGACCTCGGATATGCGCAGGCCGGCCGCGTAGATCGTGATGAAGATCGTGCGCATCATCAGATTAGGCTCAGCCTTCAAGAACTGAAGAACCTGGTCGCGCGTCAAAACCGCCGGGAGCGTGTCCTCGGCACGGGCAAACGGGATCTGATCGGAGAGCGCCTTGTTGCAGAGCGTCGTGCCGTAGAGGAAGCGCAAGGCGCCGACGATCGGATTGATCGAGCGCGCCTTGAGGCCGCGGGCCAGAAGGTGGAGCCGGTAGTCGCGAATGTGCTCGATCCCGAGCTTGTCGGGGGACTGGTGGTGATACCGGGCAAAGCCGGCGACGGCATAGGTGTAGACCTTCTGCGTGCTCGGCGACATATTGCGGAAGGCCATGTCGTCGATCATGCGTTGTCTCAATGGCGATATCTGCTTGGTCATCGGTGAACTCCTGGTTTGAGGAGTGCCCATGGGACAGCGGCAAT
>JAYTTO010000039.1:0-3999 GCA_043744975.1 Betaproteobacteria bacterium
CGTCACCGATTGTGTCGCCGATTCGCCGGTGCGGCGCGATTCCTCGATGCCCGTGAGCAGGATCTGGGCGAGTCCGCGCCAGGGATTGAACGCGTCACCCGTGGCCTGCGTCAGCGGTTCGAGCAGGGCGATTGCCTGGCCGTCGCTGCGCACCGGCGTGCCTGGAATGAGGTACAGCAAGGCGAGCTTCATGCGCGCAACGGCGGTGCCGGATTCGGCGAAGTCGCGCTTGAGTTGGTCGACCTCGGTCTTGAGGGTCAGCGGCTGCTTCTGCCGGGCGGCCGAGTAGTAGAGCATCACCTCGTCGATACCGGCGCTCTTTTCGATCACCTTGGGATCGCAGACGCAGGCGGCCGGCGGTTCCGGGATCGGTATCGGCGTGGGCGGTTCGGGCACCGGCTTCTTCGCGAACAGGCTGCAACCGGAGAGCGCAGCCATGAGGCAGAGCAGCGCCAGCGCTCGCCATCGGCCTCGCAGCCTGGCTTTCACGGCATCGGTCATGCGGCCGTCGCCCGCCATGCGAGGTTGATCATCACGCGGCCGCGATCTGCGGCGGATCGGCCTGCCCCGTGCCTTCCGGCTGCGGCAGCCGCACCCGGATCCGGGTGCCGGGCCGACCGTCGACGACGATCTCGACCGAGCCCTGATGCGCGGCGACAAACTCCTTGACGATGGCCAGACCGAGCCCGGTGCCCTTGACCGCGTTGCGGTACGGGGCGCTGCCCTGGAAAAAGGGCTCGAACACCCGCTCGCGCTCCGCCGGCGCGATGCCCGGTCCTTCGTCGGAGACCTCGATCGATACCGCCTGATCATCCTGGCGTGCCAGGACGCGCACGCGGCCGCCCTCGGGTGAGTACTTCACCGCATTCGACACCAGATTGTCGATGATGGCGGCGAGTTTTTCGCGGTCCGCCGCGACGACCAGCGACGGGCAGTCGACCTGGTACCGGAGCTTCTTGTTGGCCATGACGAGGCGATGCTGCTGGCCCGATCTGGCAATCAGTTCGGCAAGCGGGATGGCCGTCGGCGCGAGCGCGCTGCGCTGGAACTGCGCTGAGTGGTAGCTCAGCAGATCCTCGATCAGCCGATGTAGCCGCTGGGTGCTCTGCTTGAGGATCGCCGCGACCTCCCGTTGTGCGGGCGTGAGCTCGCCGACCACCTGGTCCTCCAGCAGATCCGTGCCCTCGATCAGCGAGGCGAGCGGGGTCTTGAGTTCGTGCGACACGTGCCGCAGGAACCGCGACTTCTGTTCCTCGAGGTTGATGAGCCGCAGCCGCATCCAGTCGAGCTGCCGGCCGAGATGCTGCAGGTCCTGCGGCCCCTGCACCTCGACGCGGGTCTCGAAGTTGCCTTCGCCCAGCCGGCGGATAGCGGCGTCGATCTGCGCGATCGGTCGCGAGATCAGGATGATCGATCCGACCACGATGAACAGCGCCACCGGCACCAGCGCCACGAGTTGCCATACGATGAACCGCTGCACCGATTCGGCCATGCCCTGAACTGCCGCCACTTCGCGCTCGACCACCAGAGCGCCGAGATCGTCGAGCGCATCGGCGCGCGCGGCGAGCGCACCGAACTCCGGCAGCAGGCTGGTCATGAGGGATGGCTGCCGGCGCGCGGCCTCGACCGCGGTGTTGAGCGCCGCCTCGCGCTGCTTCAATGCGGCTAGCCGGGTGGTCTCGTCGTCGTCGAGCCGGAAGCTGCCCATGCGCTTGGCGGTCGCGAGAAAGTTGCCGCGCGCATTCTCGTAGGCCTCGAGCAGCGAGGCGTCGCCGAGTGCTGCGAACTGGCGCACGCTGCGCTCCATCACCGTCACCTGCTCGATCAGGATGCCGCTCGCCTTGGTTGCCTCGACCGCCTGCTGCACGGTGCGCTGGCTGCGTTGCACGATCTCGTGGATCGATACGGCGTTGTTGACGATGGCGAAGATCAGCGGCAGCGCCACCAGCAGGAAGCCGGCGATGATCAGTTTCAGGAACGAGCGCGGGTAGTAGCCTGACATGGAATTTGGCCGGCGCCCGGGGGATGATCGGCGGTCAGCGCCTGCCGGGCGATTGCAGGGGCGCACGGCTGCCCGGGCGGGGGCAGCCCGCGCTGCGATCGCCTGGGCGTGAGGTCATGCGACGAATGCCGCCTCGATGCGGCCGAGCACGCCGAAGTCCGCGGTCACGGTGTCGCCCGGGCGCACCGGCACCGGCGTCACGCAGGTGCCCGTGGTCACCATCTCACCCGCGGCGAGGCCGGTGCCGAACCGTGACAGTGCATTCGCGATCCAGGTGAGGGCGATGCGCGGATCGCCGAGCACGTTGGCGCCGCTGCCCTCGCCGGCCGGCGCGCCATTGATGAAGGCACGCACCGGTTGCCGCGACAGGTCGATGCTGCGCCAGTCGGCGCTGGTCGCGGCGCCGGGGCTGAACCACGACGCACAGGCGTTGTCGGCGATGAGCTGCGGTGCCCCCGCCTTGGCGAAGTCGCGGTATCGCGAATCGGGCACCTCGATCGCGGGATGGAGCGATTCGACGGCGTCCAGAACCTCTGCCTGGGTGTACTCGGCCGCGCGCGGCGGCAGGGCGATGCGGAAACGGAAGGCGAACTCTGGTTCCGCGACGCACATGAGGTTGCCGGCCAGCGAAAAGCGCGCCGGCGCGGGCAGGATGCGCCGCGACAGCAGCATGCCAGGTAGCGGCCCGTCGACGCCGATATGGGTCTGGCCGGCCTTGCTGGTGGCGGCGATCTTCCAGCCGAAGCGCGAGTCTGCGGCGTGGCGCGCCACTGCCGCCTGCACCGCGAACCCCGCCTCCGGAGTGGCCGGGCGGACGTCCGCCGGCAGCGCGTCGATGCGGCCGTGATCGCGCCAGGTCGACCACAGCAGGGCGGCGGCGCGGTCGGTGGCTTCGGGTGTCAGGTTCATATTCGGGTCCTTTCAGGCTGGTGCCATGGTGAGTGGAGTGCGGACGATGTTCAACAATGGGTCACCGCGGAACAGACGATCCAGATTCTCCGCCATTATCCGGCAGCGGCGGCCGGCGAGCGCTTCGCTCCAGGCGGAGGCGTGAGGGGTCATCACAACGTTGTCGAGGTCGTGGAACGGATAGGCCGAGGGTCGCAACTCGGGGACGCCGGCCGGGCCCTGCGGCGGGTACCGGTACCACGTATCGATCACGGCGCCGCCGATGCGCCGGTCGCGGCAGGCATCGAACAGGGCTGCTTCGTCGATAGTGGCACCGCGCCCCACGTTGATGATCACCGCCGTGTGTTTCATCGCAGCGAACGCCGCCCGGCCGATCACCCCTCGGCTGGCCTCGTTGAGCGGGAGCGCCACCAGGACGAAGTCCGATTCGGCCAGCAGTTCGGGCAACCGGTCCATGCCCAGGCTCCGCTCGCACCAGGCGTCCGCCGCCGCCGCCGTGCGGCCGGCCGCGACCACGCGCATGCCGAAGGCGTGTGCGCGCTTGGCGACCTCGCGGCCGATGCGGCCGTAGCCGACGATGCCGAGGGTCTTGCCGAACAGGTCCCCGTGCCTCGGACCCGCCAGGAACGATCCCCACCAGCGCCCGGTGCGGAACTGCGCATGCATGCGCGGGATGCCGATCTGCCAGTCGAGCATTGCCGCCATCACGTATTCGGCGATACCGATCTCGTGCTCGAAGGCATTGCACACGGCGGCCGTCGGTGGCACCGTCGCGAGATCGATGTCGTCGGTGCCGGCGCCGGGAAGCTGGATCAGTCGCAGCCTGGGTGCGGCCGGGAACTCCGGGCGCCAGTTCATCGAGATGAGCGCGTCGGCGTCGGCGAGTGCCGCCGCAAACGCGTCAGGATTGCCGTGATCGGCAATCCTGACCTGCCACGGCGTCTCGAGCAGGGCAGCAAGCGGAGCAAGCCGGCCATCGTTGTCGATAGCCTTGACGACAAGGGTAGGCATGTAGACGTGAAGCGTGGGAACGACTGTCAATTTTAGGCGCTAAGGTCAGACTTTCATAGGTAATGCTCCGCCAAAAT
>JAYTTO010000040.1:0-2849 GCA_043744975.1 Betaproteobacteria bacterium
GGTCTTCATGATGCTGCCTTCGGGCCGCTGGTCGGTCCGCTTGAACACGATCAGTTGCTTCTCAAGATAGTCGGCATGCTGCCCGGCCAGACGCGGAAAGGTCGCGTTGCCCTGCGCCTCGTTGCCGTGGCAGGCCTTGCACGCGGGCACGCCCTTGTCTGCCACGCCGTCCTCGAAGATCGCTTTGCCGGCATCGAGCCGGCGCCGGTCGCCCTCGATGCGCTGCTGCGCGGGCGCCTGCGCAGCGTAGTACGCGGCGAGCCCCTTGACCTGATCCTCCGTGAGGCTGCGGCTCAACCCCCACATGTATTCGAATCCCGCCGGGTCGTGCCGCGCGTGGCTCTTGAAGCCGTTCAACTGAGCGATGATGTAGGGCTCCGTCTGGGCCGCCAGATTCGGAAAATTTGGCGATACGGCAACGCCGGTGACACCGTGGCAGTTCGAGCACACCTGCTGTGCCATCACGTTGGCGGTGACCTTCGGATTTGCCAGGTCGCGCGAACGTTCGAGATTCATGCAGCCGCCGGTCATCGCGACGGCGGCGAGCAGGATCAGGGTCGCGGTTTGCATCGTCATCTCCCTCGGGGCATCGGCAGCGGGCGGATCAGTACGCGAGCCACGCGTAGAGGAACAGGGTGTTGTTGTCGCGCGCGTTGCGCCTGAAGCCGTCGTAGTTGGTCGAGGCGCCGTTGAACCGCGTGTAGCCGGTGTACTGGGCGCCGAGGCGCAGGTACTGGATCGGGGTCCAGAAGGCTTCGAGCGTGTAGCCCCGCGTCGACAGGCTGCCCGACAGGCTGCTGCTCGGACCGGCGGTCCGGACCAGCGTGCCGGTATTGTCGTAGCCCGCGGTCTGATTCGCGGTGTTCACGCTGCCCGTCAGCGAGAACAGGCCGAGGCTGCCGCCGTACCGTGCCTGGTACACATAGGTAAGCTTGGCGCGGACGATATTGGTGGTGTCGGTGGCGTTCGTGTTCGCCAGTGTTGCTGCACCGCTGGCATCGAAGAAAGGCGCGGGCTGGCCCGCCAGTGCCGCCGGGTACCGGTGCTGCGTGTTGATGAACGCGATCTGCGCCGTCACCGAATGCGGATCGAGCAGGTATTGATACTGCGCGTCTGCGCCGATATCGCGGAAACGGTGGGTGCTGGCCGGATCGGAGATGTTGAGCGGGTCGTCGAAGACATGCGCAACCATGCCCGAGGTGCCTACCATGAGGCTGTTCGCGCCCCACTCATGATTGAGCGCCACGCGCCAGTACGGATTGGTGCCCTGGAGCTTGGTCGTGCTGGCGTCGTCCAGACCCTTGCTCATGAAGGAGAAGACGCCCTTCGAGGTGCGGTAGCCGCCGAGTTCCAGGTAGAGCGTCTGATTCCAGTAGGCATAGGCCGTCATCCCGGCGACGTTGCCGCCCGAGCCGTAGCCGGGGTAGGGCGCATTGCCGTCGATGAACCGGCTGCCGGTCGGGCTCGGCACCGGCACGTACTGCATCCAGGCCGCCGCGGTGTTCCAGGGATCCGACACCGACGGGTTGTTGTTGCCGCTGATGCCGACGATCAGATCCTGCTGCGGCGTGATGAAGCGGTCCGCATACCGGATGTCGATGTTGTCGGCATTGCTGTGGCCATGGAAGCTGCCGTCGGCCGCCTGGGTCGCATAAGGGTCGAAGGTAATCTGCGCGAACGCGCCGATGTTGTTGGTCACCTTGCCGGCGAGGAACAGGCTGGCGGTGGCGAATATGCCGGTGTTGTTCTTCTGGAAGTCCTGACCCGGGTTGTCGGTCTTGGAGGTGTTGGCGACACTGGAGAAACTGGTCACGGCCATCGCCGAGATCGGTATCGTGCGCTCGCCGAACGTGTAGCCGGTCATCTTGAACATGCGGCCGTACGGCGTCAGTTCGGGAAACTGGCCGCCGGCATGGCAGGCGAGGCAGTTCTGACCGGTCTGGCGGTTGAAGGCGGGCACCGCCTGGGCCGCATCGGGGAGCAGAGCGATGACCAGTGTCGCCAATGCCGCCAGTGTTCGAATCAGCGCCGTGAAGGTTCCGAATCCGTTCTGTCGCGAGGTATCCATCCGCTGTCCTCCGCTGCTGTCGTGGAGGGATTGGGCGCCCACGACCGGTGACCTGCTTTGACTTTCGTCAACTCCCGACGCGTTCGCCGGTCGTGCCGCGGCGACACGGGACGACACGGGGCGACACCCGGCCATACGCGTCCGCCGGGAGTTCGGGTGCCGCCGTGGACTAGCGCCAGTTCGGCGGATAGGTAGACTCGTAACCCGGCATTGCCTGGATGCGCGTCATCCAGGCGTGGATGGCCGGAAGACGATCGGCCAGCGGCAGGAACGGCAGTTCGAATGATTGTGCCGCCGGTTTCGAGGCGGCACGAAGGATCGACTGCAGATGCGGGAATACGACGAAATCGGCTGCGGTCAGGGAATCTCCCGCCAGATACGGTGCGTGCGACAAGGCGTGATCGATGCCGCCGAGTTCCGTCGCCAGCGTCCCGATGGCCGCGCGCACCTGCACCGCCTGCTCCTGCGCCTTGCCGAAGTAGATCGGCAGGATGAAATTCTCGACGGCGTGATCGATGTAGCACGTGTACTCCGCGATCACGCGCCATACGATGCCGGTCTCCGCGGCGGTGCGGCCGAACAGCGGCACGTCCGGATACCGCCGGTCGAGATAGGCGAGGATCGCCAGCGACTCGTAGACGACCAGATCGCCGTCCTTCAGCGTGGGCACCTTGCCGCGCGGATTGAGGGCGAGGTATTCCGGTGAGCGGAGCTCCCCGGAGGATATCGACAGCAGGCGCGAGGTGTAGTCGAGCCCCTTGTGGAGCAGCGCGAGTTGCAC
>JAYTTO010000041.1:0-10968 GCA_043744975.1 Betaproteobacteria bacterium
TGGCCGGCACCACGGTCTGGTTCGGGCGCGACGAATACCTTCAACTGGCACGGCAGCACGGCGAACCCATCGGCGCGCCGCGTGCGGCGGAGCCCGGCAAGACGACACGCGGCATCGTGCATCTCGACGCCAAGGCGCGCGCCGCGGCCGGGATCCGGACCGCGCCGTTGACGGCGGCGACGGCCGGTTCCGGATTCGACATCCGCGGCGTCGTTGCCGATCTGCGGCCGCTGATCGATGCGCGCGGACGTCACCTCGCGCTGTCCGGCGAGGTGCGCGCGCTGCGGCTCGCCGCGGCGGCCAGCGCGGCCGAGTACCAGCGGGCGGCTGCCCTGTTCAAGGACGACCGCAACGTATCGGAGCGGGCGATGCTGGCGGCGCAGGTGCAGGCGGCGACCGACCGCGAGCGCGTCGCCGCCGCTGAATCGGCCCTGCGCAACAGCCTCGACGCGCTGCGCGCCGCGTGGGGCGGCGCGCTCGCGGGCCTCGCGGTCGACCCGGCGCCCGATGCGCTCGGCGCGTTCGCCGAGCAGCGCGAGGTCATCCTCCAAATGAGCGTCCCCGACGAATTCATGCGCCAACTGCGCGGCCAGGCGATTCCGGTCGAGGCCGTTGCCGGCGGTGCTGTGACGAGTGCGCGTTTCGTGTCGCAGGCGCCGTCGGCGGCACCGGGCGCTGTCGGCTCGACCGTGTTCCTGCGGGCCGACGCTGGCGTCTTGCGGCCCGGCGCCCGCGTGACGGGACATATCGCCACCGGCGATGGCAAGACCGCCGGCGTGGTCGTGCCCGAACCTGCGGTCGTCTGGCACGCCGGCCGCGCCTGGGTCTACCGCGAAGCGGCGGATGGCGCTTTCGTGCGCGTGCCCGTCACGGCATCGCAGGCGATCGCCGGCGGCTGGTTCAACGCCCATGGCCTGGAAGCCGGACAGCCGCTGGTCGTGGTCGGTGCCCAATTGCTCCTTTCCGAGGAACTCGAATACCAGATCCGCAACGAGAACGAAGACTAGCCGTCTGATGTGCTCACGGCGGGCACGGACTCGCACGGATACGCTCAACGGATAACATGGACAATTTCGGGGGCGACAGAACCATGGCCATAACCACGACAACCGCATCGACGACCGGAACCGGTCGCTCATGAGACCGATCGGACCGGGCAACCAGGCCCGCAACCTCGAAGCGCCCGGGCGTTCAATCGCCTATGGCGTTCATGGCATGGCGGCGACCTCGCATCCGCTGGCCACGCTCGCGGCTGTGCGCGTTCTCGAATCCGGCGGCAACGCGATGGACGCGGCGATCACCGCCTGCGCGGTGCAGGGCGTGGTCGAGCCGGGCTCCACCGGCATCGGCGGTGACTGCTTCGCGTTGTTCTCGCCGGGCGGCGCCGATCGCGTCACTGCATTCAACGGCTCCGGCCGTGCGCCGACGGCGATCGCGCTCGATGCCATCGCGCAGCCCGGCATGACGATCCTGCCGCGGCACTCGCCGCACACCGTCACCATTCCGGGCGCCATCGACGCCTGGGACCAGTTGTTGCGTGCGCACGGCACGCGTCCGTTGGGCGACGTGCTCGCGCCGGCCATCCGCCTCGCCGCCGACGGCTATGTGGTGACCCCGCGGGTGCACGCCGACTGGTGCACCAATGCCAAGTTCCTCGCCCTCGATCCGAAGGCGAAGGCGGTGTTCCTTCCCGATGGCGGCGTGCCGGCGCTTGGCGCGATCCATCGCCAGCCGGCGCTGGCCCGGTCGCTGGAACAGATCGCCCGTGGCGGTCGCAACGCGTTCTATCGCGGACCGATCGCGGAAGACCTCGTGGCGCGCCTGCGCGAACTCGGCGGTTGCCACACGATGGCCGATTTCGACGCGGCGGCCGGGGAGTTCGTCACGCCGATCCGCGGCCGCTTCCGCGACCACGACATCATCGAATGCCCGCCGAACGGGCAGGGCGTGATCGCGCTGCTCATCCTCCACATCCTTGCCGGGTTCGAGGCGGACGGCGACCCGGTGGGGCCGGCGCGCGTGCACCTCGAGATCGAAGCAGCGCGTCTGGCCTATGCGGTGCGCAATGCGGTGCTGGCCGATCCGGCGCACGCCAGCGTGCCGGTCGAGCACCTGCTGTCCGAAGCGTTCGCTGCCGAACTGCGGGCGCACATCCGACCCGACCGCGCCATCGAATCGCTGCCGTCGTACCAGCCGCCGCCGCATCGCGACACCGTCTACATTGCCGTGGTCGATCGCGACCGCAACGCCGTCAGCCTGATCAACTCGATCTTCTCGCCCTACGGCAGCGGCATCGTCGGCCCGGCGAGCGGCGTGCTGCTGCACAACCGCGGGCAGAGCTTCTCGCTCGATGCCGCCAGCCCCAACGTGATCGCGCCGCGCAAGCGGCCGCTGCACACGATCATCCCCGGCATGGTCGCGCGCGCGGGCAAGGTGCTGATGCCCTTCGGCGTGATGGGGGGGCAATATCAGGCGCTGGGCCATGCCGTGTTCCTGTCGCGCGTGCTCGACTACGGGCTCGACCTGCAGACCGCGATGGATCTGCCGCGCGTGTTCGTGCTGCCGGGGACCCGCACGGTCGAGGTGGAATCGACCTTGCCGGCGGCGACGGCGGACGGGCTGCGCAATCGCGGCTTCGAGGTGGTCCCGGCGCCGATTCCGATCGGCGGTTCGCAGGCAATCTGGATCGACCGGACCGCCGGCACGCTCATCGGCGGTTCCGATCCGCGCAAGGATGGCTGCGCGCTCGGGGTCTGAGGTGACGCCCACCCCCAGGCTGCGCTGCGCTTCGCCTTCCCCCTCCAGGGGGCGCCCCGTTCCTCGGGGGACCCTGCGGACGGGGCCCCTCCGCTTCAGATGTCCCTTCGTTTGCGACCACCAGGCTGCGCTGCGGCTTCCCGCCTCCAGGGGGCGCTCCGTTCTTCGAACGACCCTTCGATCGATATTTCACGCAGGGGGGCAAATCGCTGTGGTGGAGGTGACATGACGCGGGCGACATGATCACCGCGATCGTCCGGTTCTCCATCCGGTTTCCGGGTGTGGTGGTGGCATTGGCGCTGATGCTCGTGGCCTACGGGCTGTTCGCGTTGCAGCGCGCGCGCGTCGATGTGTTCCCCGAGTTCTCGCCGACGCAGGTGGTGCTGCAGACCGAGGCGCCGGGGCTGTCGGCGGAACTGGTCGAGACGCTGGTGACGCAGCCGATCGAGAACGCATTGCTCGGCGTGGCCGGTGTCGCCACCCTGCGCTCGCAATCGATCCCGGGGCTGAGCGTGGTGACGATCCTGTTCGACGACGGCAGCGACATCCATCGCGACCGTCAGGCGGTTGCCGAGCGCATCTCGGCGCTGGCGGTGCGCATGCCGGTCGGCGTCTCGCCGCCCGCGCTGACGCCGCTGACGTCCTCGGCCAGCACCGTCCTCGGCGTCGGCATGACCTCGAAGAGCCGCTCGCTGACCGACCTGCGCTCGCTCGCCGACGCGGTGTTGCGGCCGCACCTGCTGGCGGTGGGCGGCGTCGCCGAGGTCAACGTGTTCGGTGGGCGGGTGCGCGAGTGGCAGATCCAGATCGACCCGCAGGCGCTCCGGCGCTACGACCTCGGGCTCGACGAGATTGTCGCCGCGGCGAAGCGCGCCACCGGCGTCGTCTCCGCCGGCTTCCTGCCCGGCCCCAACCAGCGCATTGCGATTGTGAGCGAAGGGCAGCCGGCGACACCGGAGCAACTGGGTCGCGTGCTGCTGCGGGAGATCGATGGCCGTCCGTTGCGGCTGGCCGACGTCGGCACGGTGGTCGAAGCCGCGGCGCCGGCGATCAGCGCCGCCGCCATCGACGGCACGCCCGGGGTGTTCCTGATGGTGCAGGGCCAGCTCGGCAGCAACACGCTGGCGGTGTCGAAGGCGCTGGAAGTCGCCCTGAAGGATCTCGAACCGCTGCTCGCGCGCGAACAGGTCGACCTGCGCGCCAACCTGTTCCGTCCCGCCAACTTCATCGAGACCGCCGTCGACAACGTGCGCTTCGACATCGTGGTCGGCTCGGTGCTGGTGGTGATCGTGCTGTTCCTGTTCCTGTTCAATGCCCGCACGGCATTGATCTGCGCGACCGCGATCCCGGTGTCGCTGCTGGGCGCGGTGCTGCTGCTCACGGCCTTCGGCGAACCGCTCAACATCATGGTGTTCGGTGGCCTCGCGATCGCGCTCGGCGAAGTGGTCGACGATGCCATCATCGACACCGAGAACATCTTCCGCCGCTTGCGCCAGAACCGCATGGCGGGCCGGCCGCGCACCGACGCCGAGGTCGCGCTAGCGGCATCGGTCGAGGTGCGCGGCTCGGTCGTTTACGCGACCTTCATCGTCGCGCTGGTGTTCGTGCCGCTGCTCACGTTCGGCGGCGTCGGCGGCAAGCTGTTCGCGCCGCTCGGCCTCGCCTACATCCTGGCGATCCTGGCCTCGCTGGTGGTGGCCACGAGCCTGACGCCCGCTCTCTGCTTCCTGCTGCTCGCGCGCGGTGACCTGAACGCGGAGGACCCGCCGTTCGTGCGGCGGCTCAAACCCGGCTACATCGCAGTGCTGTCACGCATCGAACGCCATCCGTTCCGCATCGCGGGCCTGGCGGCTGGTGTCATCGCGCTCGGCTTCGCCTCGATCCCGCTGCTGTCGGGCGAGTTCATTCCGTCGCTCAAGGAAGGCCACTATGTGATCCACATGACCGCGATCCCCGGCACCTCGGAGGAGGAGACGCTGCGCATCGGCACCCGCGTGGCGCAGGCAATGTTGCGGATCAAGGGGGTCCGTTCGGTCGCCGAATGGGTCGGCCGGTCGCAGAACGGCGCTGACACCTTCGGTCCGCACTACAGCGAGTTCGAGGTCGAGGTCGGCGCCGTTGCCGGGCAGGAGCAGACGCGCGTGCTGCGCGAGATCCGTGAACTGCTCGACGGCTCGCGCGGCGAGTACCCGGGGTTGAATTTCTCGGTCAACACGTTCCTCACCGAGCGCATCGAGGAGACCATCGCGGGGTTCCCGGCGGCGCTGGTGGTGAGCGTGTTCGGCCCCGATCTCGATCTGCTCGACCAGGACGCGCGCGAGGTGGCCGCGGCGATCGCCTCGGTCCGCGGCGCCCGCGACATCCAGGTGCAGGCCCCGGCCGGCACGCCGCAACTGTCGATCCGGCTGCGGCACGAGCGCCTCGCCGCGCTCGGCTTCGCGCCGCGCGATGTGCTCGACGCGATCCAGACCGCCTACGAAGGGACCCACGTCGGCCAGATCCGGCGTGGCAGCCAGGGCGTCGACGTGGTCGCGGTGCTGGCGCCGGCGGCGCGGCGCGCGCCCTCGCAGGTCGAGGCACTGCCGCTGCGCTCGGTCACGGGCGTGCAGGCGTCGCTTGGCGACGTCGCCGACGTCACGATGACGGCCGGGCGCTATAAGGTGCTGCACGAAGGCGGGAAGCGCATCCAGACCGTGACCGCCAACATCGCCGGACGCGACCTCGGCGACTTCGATACCGACGTGCGCAAGGCCATCGCGACCGGCGTGAAGCTCGCGCCGGGAAACTTCCTGGTTATCGGCGGCGAGGCCAAGGCCTCGGTCGAAGCCCGCGAGCGCCTGGTGTTCCATTCGGTGCTCGCTGGCTTCGGCGTGTTTGTCCTGCTCTATCTGGCGTTCAACAACCTGCGCAACCTCGGGCTTACCTTGCTCAACCTGCCGTTCGCGCTCGTGGGCGGGGTCGCGGCGGTGCTGTTCACCGGCGGGTGGATGACGCTCGGGTCGTTGGTGGGCTTCGTCACGTTGTTCGGGATCACGCTGCGCAACTCGATCATGCTGGTGTCCCACTATCAGCATCTGGTCGAGACCGAGGGCGCGCCGTGGAACGTCGAGACCATGATGCGCGGCGCGGCCGAGCGCCTGCCGTCGATCCTGATGACGGCGCTGGTGACCGCGCTCGGCCTGATGCCGCTCGCGCTGGGTAGCGGCCAGCCCGGCCGCGAGATCGAGGGCCCGATGGCGATCATCATCGTCGGCGGCCTCGCGACGTCGACGGTCTTGAACCTGCTCATTCTGCCGACGGTGCTACTGCGTTTCGGGCGGTTCGGGTCGCGGCCCGGGTGAAACGCCGCGACCATGGCGGGCGTCGGCGGGCCGTCAGCAGCCCCGCACGATGCCCGCGTATGCCCTAGCCGAGATACGAACGCAGCATCCAGGCTATCTTCTCGTGGGCTTCGAGCACCCCGGTGAGGAAATCGTTGGAGCCGACATCGCCGTGTTTGTCGCCCACCACCGGTATCTCCTTGCGCAGGCGCTGGATGATGATCTCGTGGCCCTTCAGCAGGTCGGCGATCATGTTCTTCTCGCCGCTGGTCTTGCCGTTGTCTTCCTTGATGTCGGTGAGCTTGAGGTACTCGCCGAGCGAGCCAGCGGCGCGGCCGCCCAGGGCGCGCGCCCGTTCGGCCACGTCGTCCATGATCTCGTCGAGTTGCTCGTACTGGGCCTCGAAGAATTTGTGGGTTTCGCTGAAGTCCGGGCCTTCCACGTTCCAGTGGTAGTTGCGGGTCTTGACGTACAGCACGACCTCGTCGGCGAGCAGGTGATTGAGGATCTCGGTCACGCCTTTGCGTTGCCCGTCGGTGAGTCCGATGTTCGGTTTCATGTTGTTCTCCGGTTGGGGTTTGGGGAGCGGTACGGCCGCGGCTCCGACGGTTTCGAGTATAGGTAGCCAAGCTGGGGCGGCGCATGAATTGTTTCAATGGCTGCCATAGGCGCAGGCTGTTGCGTTCGCTCCCCGGCGCCCCTATCTTTGCCGCTTTCGGGCGTCCGCCCACCCCAACCGGAGCGACAGAGCATGGCCACGATCGAACTCAACAACGACAATTTTCAATCGGTCGTAACCGGCAACGATATCGTTGTCGTCGATTTCTGGGCGCCTTGGTGCGGCCCGTGCCGCGGATTCGCGCCGGTGTTCGAGGCCGCGTCCGAAAAGCACGCCGACGTCGTCTTCGCGAAGCTCAACACCGAGGACGTGCCCGAGGTCGCCCAGGAGTTCGCCATTCGCGCCATCCCGACGCTGATGGTGTTCCGCGAGAACGTCATCCTGTTTTCCCAGCCCGGCGCCATGCAGGGCGGCCAGCTCGAACAACTGGTCAACGAAGTGCGCACTCTCGACATGGCGCAGGTGCGCAGCGACATCGCGGCGCGCGAGGCCGCCGAAAAGGCAACGCCAGCCGCGGGCTGACAAAGGAGAGTGGCGATGGCACAGCGTATCGGTTCGCGGCCTGATCTCGACGCGCTGATCGTGTCCAGCCCGGTGCTGGCGACCGATGTCGCGGATCCCGCGGTCGAGGCATCCAAGGCGTTCTCCGGGCAGATCGACGCGCTCGCCGAGAAGCTGCCGGCCGTCACCTGGGCGCGCGCCGAATTGTCCGCCATGCCCGACCTGGCCTCGATCTTCGGCATCGAGGCCGCGCCCGCCCTGCTGCTGTTCCGCGAACGGGTCGGGCTCAATGCCGGCCCGGCCACGTTCTCGCCGGCGCAGTTCGAGGCGCTGGTCCGCCAGCGCCCTCGCGCTGGACATGGATGAAGTCCGCCACGAGATCCATGCCGAGCGGTTTGCGGAGACCGGGCTGGCCACACATCTGGTGTGTCCGACGGTGCGACGCGGAGGGCTGCCTTCGAGCTGATCCGGGCGGCGCCTCTTACCGAGACGGTCAGAGGCGAGTTGGGCTGGACGAAAAGACGGTCTAGACAGTTGTTGGCCGGCCGGATCGTTTCCTTTCGGCCTTGACCGCGTCCTTCCCGGGTTTCACCAGCGTCGCGCCTTTCATGCGCTTGCCACTGTCCTTGGCCCGGCACCACCGCGCAACGGTGCCGAAGTCATCAGTCCAGAAGTCATCCGGCGCCATTGCTACCGGCTGCAACGTCGCCATTTTCCCCGCGCTGTGTCCTGGAAGCAGCCAACGTCCGAGCGTGTACATGTATCTGTCCCACCGTCCCGTCGATGGCTGCATCGAAACAGCAAGAATGTCGAACTCGCCATAGCGGTACGGTCGCGTCTGGTTGTCTGCGCCGTCGGTTCCGGTACGTGTCTTCTGCGTTTCTACAATGTGGACGCTGCCGCTGAAGCCGAAGCGTTTGCCGTCGCGGGCGACGGGTGTTCCGCGTTCACTTCGTTGTAGCTTTACTTGCACTGTCAATTGCCCAGCCCCGTCGTCCAGCACATAGTCGTAGGCGAAGTTCCCATCGGGAGTGACGTCGCGCCACCCTGAATCTGCAAGCGGGAGCACAGCGAACTGGCGAAACGCCGCATCGGCGATGACTCCGCGCAGCATCCGACGCGTCAGCTCGGGCGCACGATGCACTGCTTCGAGGATCATCTCTGCGCGGCGCGCCAATCACCTTTTCGAACTCATGGATCAGGTGTCGCTCGCGAAGCTCGCGGAATAGGGCTGCTTGCTCTTCGGCCGAGCATTGCGCAATAAGCTCTCGGATCGCGGCGAGCCTGGCTTCACTCATTGCCTGCGCCTTTCGGTCGTCCGGGACGGTTCCGTTCGAATGCGAGCACATCCGCGCGGCTGACGAAGTTGCGTCCGCCGACCGACACGGTGCGAAGCCGTCCGTTGCCGACCAGTTTCGCGATCGCTTGGCGCGTGACGTTACGCAGTCGTGCGGCCTCGGCTTGTGTGATCCACTCTGTTGGGTCGATCACATTCATTTATAAATAGGTTGACATTGACAACTAATTTATTGATACAATGCGGAGACCGTATGTTAGCAACGACTCGGATGGCCGAATGAACAAGCGCATCGACGCTCCGCAGCCCAGCCTGTTCGCACCCACACAGGAGCATCCAAATCGCCTGATGCCTGCGGTCGAGTCCTACTACGAAACATCTGCCGGTGCGGCCTACCTCGGCGATTCGCGCGAACTGCTCAAGGCACTGCCTGACGGAACGGTGAATCTCGTATTCACTTCGCCGCCGTATGCCCTCCATTTCAAGAAGGCGTACGGCAACGTGAGCAAGGCCGACTACGTCGAGTGGTTCCTGGATTTCGCCAGAGAAATTCATCGTGCGTTGACCGATGACGGCAGCTTCGTGCTGAACATCGGCGGTAGCTGGAACCCAGGTGCGCCGACACGCTCGCTCTACCACTTCAAGCTGATGATCGCCCTGGTAGAAGAGCTTGGATTCCATCTCGCCCAGGAATGCTACTGGTACAACCCGGCCAAGATGCCGGTGCCGGCGGAGTGGGTGACGGTTCGCCGTGTCCGCATCAAGGATTCGGTCGAACACGTCTGGTGGCTGTCGAAGACGCCTTTCCCGAAAGCGGACAATCGCAAAGTCTTGCGACCCTACAGTGCCGACATGATCCGCTTGGCCAAGCGAGGCGTTAAGGCGACGGTGCGCCCATCCGGGCACAACATCACTTCGTCGTTCGACAAGATCGAATCTGGTGGGTCGATCCCGTCCAACGTGTTGGAGGATCAGATTGCCAATGAAATGTTGATCGCTGGCAACAACTCCGCGAACGACCTCTACACGATGCGCTGCAAGGAGGCAGGAGTAAAGATTCACCCTGCCCGATTCCCGGCCGCGCTCCCGGCGTTTTTCGTCAAGCTGCTAACCGACGAGGGCGACTTGGTTGTGGACCCATTTTCCGGATCGAACACCGCAGGCGCCGTCGCTGAACAGCTAGGTCGGCGATGGGTCGCGTTTGAGCTTCTCGAAGAGTATCTCGAAGCAAGTCGATTCAGGTTTGGCGGGTAAGAAATTCCATCAGTTTCTCGACCGAAAACTGATCGAGCCGGTAGTGCTTCAGCGCCGAGACTTTCGGCTGCGGGAGGCCGAGTAGATCGGCGATTTCGCGTTGCTTCAGATTGCGTTTCTCCAGCAATCCGTTGACCGCCATCGCCAGGCGCGTCTTGGTCTGGCGCTCGGTGGAATCGGGATAGCCAAGATCGGCGAAAACGTTATCGGTGCCACGCGTGATGTCGCTCATGAGGAACCTCTGCTGCCATAGTCAGTCTGGGCGCGCTCGAGGCGCTCGGCGACCAGATTCACGTCTTCCAGCCGCGCCTTGATTCCAGATGTCGACTTCTTCTGGACGCTCGGCATCGCCAGATCGCCAATGTGCCCGCTCGCCTCCACCCCAGCAACCCCGCTCTCACCGCCCCCTGCTCCAGCTGCCCGATGAACCATTCGAGCGCCTTGCCCATCTGGCGGCTTTGCGAGGTGGCGAACTGTTGCGGCGACGGTTTCGGTTCCGCCACCACCCGCGTCACCAGTTTCCCGACGGCGATGTCGCTCGCGGCGCGCAACAGATGGCGGCCTTCGCGGACGAGTTCGGTGCCCTCATGGGTCAGTTTCGCCCGGTGTCCGCTGCGGTCGAAGTTCAGCAAGCCGAGGTCCTGCTCCAGCTTCTGGACGACGTAGGTCACCGCCGACGGAACCTTGTGCAGTTCTTCGGCGGTTGCGGCGATACTGCCCTTGCGCGCAATGGCGTCGAGGGTGACGAGAGCGTCGAGCGAGAGTCGCATGGCGATGGAGCGAGTTTGTTGGCTATCATAGGCGGTCGTTGATGACTTGCCGGTCAGGTATGCGGTCGGCACGCCCCCGTCAGCGCCAGCCACCCAGAGGCGCCATCTTGCCGCGCCGATTCGATCCGCAATCATGGGACCCCTTCTTGAGACCGTCACCGATATCGCATCGCCTGACCGCTGCGCTTGCTGCCGTGGCGCTTGGCGCCGCCCTTGCCGCCTGCGGTCCGAAAGCCGAGACGCCCGCTCCCGGGGCCGCCAAGCCCGGAGACGCGAAACCCGCTGACGCCGCCAAGCCGGGCGGTGGCACGGCGGCCGCGGGTGCCAAGCCACCGATGGTGTTGCCGGTCAGGGCCGCGCAGGTGAAGATCGGTCAGTTCACCTCCGACGTGACCGCGGTCGGGTCGCTGCTGGCCGACGAGTCGGTGCTGATCCGCTCCGAGATCGACG
>JAYTTO010000042.1:0-4248 GCA_043744975.1 Betaproteobacteria bacterium
CCACAGCAAGCGGCGCGGTGCTGGCCACGCTGGAGCGGGCCGCAGCGCGATTCTGGGGCACGCTGACCTTTGGCGCGCACTGCAACGGCTACCAGGCAGACGTCCGCGGCCGGCCCAGCCACCTCTGGATCGCCAGGCGTGCGCTGGACAAGGCCCTAGACCCCGGCATGCTCGACAACCTGATCGGCGGCGGCGTGCCGCATGGCCAGACACCGGCCGAAGCGCTGCTGCGCGAGGCCTGGGAGGAAGCCGGCCTGCTGCCTGAGCAACTGCGCGGCCTGCAGCCCGGCCGCGTGGCCCGCGTGGCGCGCGACATCCCCGAAGGCGCCTACGTGAATCTCGGTATCGGGCTGCCGACGCTGGTCGCCAACCATCTGCCGCGCGAACGCGAGGTGTTCCTGCACAGCGAGAACGGCCTGCTCGGCATGGGACCGGCGCCCGCGCCCGGCGCCGAGGATCCGGACCTGATCAACGCCGGCAAGCAGCCGGTGACGCTGCTCACCGGCGGCGCATTCTTCCATCACGCCGATTCGTTTGCGATGATGCGCGGCGGCCATCTCGACATCTGCGTGCTCGGGGCATTCCAGGTCTCGGCCACCGGGGATCTCGCCAACTGGCACACCGGCGGCCCCGACGCGATCCCGGCCGTCGGCGGCGCAATGGACCTCGCGGTCGGCGCCCGCAAGGTATACGTGATGATGGAACACCTCACCAAGACCGGTGCGAGCAAGATCGTCGCATGCTGCAGCTACCCGCTCACCGCCGTCGGATGCGTGAGCCGCATCTACACCGACCTCGCGGTGATCGACGTCACGGCGCAGGGCCTGCGTGTCGTCGAGATCGTCGACGGCATGGGGTTCGACGAATTGCAGCGACTGACGGGTATCGATCTGATTCCCGCAGCCGCGTGCTAGCGCCGATGGTGCCCTCGACGTTGATGGACGTCATGCTGTCACTCGCGTCCGCCGACGCCGTTTTCAACCGCCATTTCTTTCCGGTGCAGCGCCGCCTGCTGCTGCCCGATCCACCCCGGGACTGACCCATGCCAGAAGCCTTCATCTGCGCCGCGTTGCGCACCCCCATCGGCCGCTACGGCGGCGCGCTGTCGTCGGTGCGTCCCGACGATCTCGGCGCCATCCCGCTGAAGGCGCTGGTCGAGCGCCACCCCGGCGTCGACTGGAGCGCCGTCGACGACGTGGTGTTTGGCTGCGCCAACCAGGCCGGCGAGGACAACCGCAACGTCGCCCGCATGGCGCTGCTGCTCGCCGGACTGCCGCAGGGGATTCCCGGCAGCACCATCAACCGCCTCTGCGGCTCGGGCATGGACGCCGTCGGGATCGCGGCCCGCGCCATCCGGGCCGGCGAAGCCGACCTCATGATCGCCGGCGGCGTGGAAAGCATGTCGCGCGCGCCGTTCGTGATGCCAAAGGCCAACACCGCGTTCTCCCGCAACAACGCGGTGTACGACACGACGATCGGCTGGCGCTTCGTCAATCCCGCCATGAAGCAGCGGTACGGCGTCGATTCGATGCCCGAGACCGCCGAGAACGTCGCCGCGGACTTCGGTGTCTCGCGCGCCGACCAGGATGCGTTCGGCCTGCGCTCGCAGACGCGGGCGGCCGCTGCGCAGAAGAGCGGCCGGCTCGCGCTGGAGATCGTGCCGGTGACGATCCCGTCGAAGCAGGGCGACCCGGTGATCGTGAGCCAGGACGAGCATCCGCGCGAGACCACGCTGGCAGCGCTCGGCAGGTTGAAGCCGATCGTGAAGCCGGACGGCACGGTGACGGCCGGCAACGCCTCCGGCGTCAACGACGGCGCCTGCGCGCTCATCGTCGCCAGCGAAGCCGCCGCCCGCAAACATGGGCTGACGCCGATCGCCCGCGTTGCCGGCGTCGCCACGGCCGGCTGCGCGCCTCGCATCATGGGCATCGGCCCGGTGCCGGCGACGCAGAAACTGCTCGCCCGCCTCGCGTTGCGCCAGGAACAGCTCGACGTCATCGAGCTGAACGAAGCATTCGCGGCTCAGGGCATCGCGGTGTTGCGGCAACTCGGCATCGCCGACGACGACGCCCGCGTGAATCCGAACGGCGGCGCCATTGCCCTCGGGCACCCGCTCGGCATGAGCGGCGCCCGCCTGGTGGCGACGGCCGCCCACGAACTGCAGCACCGCAAGCTGCGTTACGCCCTCACCACGATGTGCATCGGCGTCGGCCAGGGCATCGCGGCGGTTCTCGAAAGGGTCTGACTATGAACGACGCCGAGACCACGCTCACCGATGCCGTCCTGGCGCGGCTCGATGGCGCCACCGACGCCCGCTTCCGGCAGATCATGACGAGCCTCATCCGTCATCTCCACGCCTTCGTGCGCGAGACCGGGCTGACGGAAGGCGAGTGGATGGCGGGCATCCGGTTCCTCACCGCGACCGGGCAGAAATGCGACGACCAGCGGCAGGAGTACATCCTGCTCTCCGACACGCTCGGCGTGTCGATGCTGGTGGACGCGATCAATCACCGCAAGCCGGGCGGCGCAACCGAAACCACCGTGCTGGGCCCTTTCTACGTTCCGGGGTCGAAGACGCTGCGGATGTGGACCGACATCGCGGCCGGCCTGCCGGGAGTGCAGGCCTATGTCCACGGCCGCGTGCTCGATGTCGAGGGCCGTCCGGTCGCCGGCGCCGAGCTCGATGTCTGGCAGAACGACGCCGAAGGCTTCTACGACGTGCAGCGCCCCGGCGCCTCGTATGCGCGCGGCAAGCTCGTCACCGATGCGCAAGGGCGCTACGGCTTCCGCACCATCCGGCCGGTGAGCTATCCGATCCCCACCGACGGGCCGGTCGGCGCGATGCTGCTCGGCATGGGCCGTCATCCCTACCGGCCGGCGCACGTCCATGCGAAGGTGTCCGCCCCGGGCTATCAGCCGATCACGACACACGTGTTCGTCAAGGGCGATCCGTACCTCGGGTCCGATGCGGTATTCGGCGTCAAGGACTCGCTCGTGGTCGAGTTCCAGGATCGCCCTGCCGGCACGACCCCCGAAGGCAAGTCCTCCGACAAGCCGTTCTGCGTCGCCGAGTACGACTTCCGCCTGGTACGCAGCTAAGGTGACGACCCCGCCCCCAATCTCACTGCGTTCGATACTCCCCAATGGAGGGCAAGCACCCTTGGGAGCGGCCCGGCGGGTGCTTTGGGCGCCCGCCCGGACCCGACTCGAAGTCGCACAACGCCGATCGGGCGAACGCTGCTTCAGGTAGTCTGTGTGCCGGAAAGACGCCCCCATGACCAAGATCGCAATACTGGACGACTGGCAGAACGTGTCGCGGCCCGCCGCCGACTGGACCGGGCTGGAACAGCGGGCCGAGATCGTCACCTTCACGCGACCGTTCGAATCGGCCGACGCGGCGGTCGAGGCATTCGGCGACTGCGACATCGTGATCGCGATGCGCGAGCGCATGGTGTTCCCGGCCGCTTTGATCGCGCGTCTGCCGAAGCTGCGCATGATCGCGCTGACCGGCGTGCGGTCGGGCACGCTCGACTTCGACGCCTGCACCGCGCGCGGCATCGTCGTGTGCAACACCGGCAGCACCGACTCGAACGCCACGACGGCGGAACTGGCATTGGCTCTGCTGCTCGCCGCCGCCCGGCATGTGCCGGCCGCGGATCGCTCGATGCGCGCCGGCCGGTTCCAGGACGATGTGCCGCTCGGCACCCGGCTCGACGGCCGGACGCTCGGCGTCGTCGGGCTCGGCAGGATCGGCTCGCGCATGGCGCGCGTCGGCAACGCGCTGGGGATGGACGTCATCGCCTGGAGCCAGAACCTGACCGCCGAAGCGGCGCAGGCAGCGGGTGCCCGCCGCGTGGACAAGGCGACGCTGTTCGCGGCGTCCGATGCGATCACGCTGCACCTCGTGCTCTCCGACCGCACCCGTGGCGTGGTCGGCGCCACGGAACTCGCGAACATGAAGTCCGGTGCGATTCTGGTCAATACCTCGCGTGGCCCCCTGATCGATGAAGCAGCGCTGCTTGCGCAATTGCGGCAGGGCCGACTGGTCGCTGCACTCGACGTCTACGACCGCGAGCCGCTGCCGGCGGACCATCCGCTGCGCTCGCTGCCCAATGTCGTGATGACACCGCATCTGGGGTACTGCTCGCGCGAGGTGTACGCGCAGTTCTATGGCGAGTCGATCGAGAACATCCTCGCCTTTCTCGACGGCGCCCCGATCCGCGTGGTCAATCCCGCCGCCCTGCAAAA
>JAYTTO010000043.1:0-3592 GCA_043744975.1 Betaproteobacteria bacterium
GTTCACGATGATCCAGACCGGCACCGATGCGATGCCGGTACCGACGCTGGAGCCGGACTACGGTGTGCTCGATACGCCCGCCGTGATCCGGCGCCGCAATCGCGACGCCACGGTCGAGGCAATGAAGCAGTCCGGCGTCGAGATGCTGGACATTCCGGCGTTCCTGCGCAAGCAGGCCGACTGAATGACCATCCCCCCAGCCTTCCTTCGGTCGGCACCCCCCAATGGGGGGCCAGCGCGCTTGGGGCGGCCCGGCGCGCGCTGTGTCCCTGCGCTTGAAGTTGTAACCGCAGCCTTCCTTCGGTCGGCACCCCCCAATGGGGGGCCAGCGCGCTTGCGGGCTGAGCCCGGACACAGACAGTCCCTGCGGACTGTCTGTGCCTGGCGAAGGCCAGCGGACTCTGGCCGCTGGCGGCCCCGCGCAGACCTTGCTTTCCAGCATGCGGTGACGCGCGCGCAGGGCCGCACGCCGGCCATCGGTCGGGCGACGTAGGGCGCCGAAGGCGACGCCCGGCAGGAGTGTCGCCGATGAGAGACGGCGGGAGAGGTCTGCCCGCTGGCTCGGATTCGCGCGTGCGTGATACCCTCGTCTCGATGTCGCGATACGGTTACCTCCACGGCGGGACCAACCCCGGATGATCAAGCAGCGCACGCTAAAAAATATGGTTCGCGCCACCGGCGTGGGCCTGCACTCGGGTCAGAAGGTGCTGATGACCTTGCGTCCGGCCGCGCCCGACACCGGCATCGTCTTTCGCCGCGTCGATCTCGCAACAGCGGGCGACATTCCCGCCAGCCCGTATGCGGTCGGCGATACCCGACTGTCATCCTGCCTGGAAAAGGACGGGGTGCGGGTGGCGACCGTGGAGCACCTGATGTCCGCACTGGCGGGCCTCGGCGTCGACAACCTCTACGTCGATCTCACGGCGAGCGAAGTGCCGATCATGGACGGCAGCGCCGGCCCCTTCGTGTTCCTGTTGCAGTCTGCCGGCATCGAGGAACAGAACGCCGCCAAGCGGTTCATCCGCGTGCTCAAGTCGAGCGAGGTGCGCCACGGGGACAAATGGGCCCGACTCGAGCCCTATGACGGCTTCCGGCTCGATTTCTCGATCGATTTCAAACACCCGGTGTTCGATCAGTCGGGCAATCACGTCGTCATCGATTTCGGCGAGACCTCCTACATCAAGGAAGTGAGCCGGGCGCGCACGTTCGGGTTCATGCACGAGGTGGAGAGCATGCGGGCCCAGGGGCTGGCCATGGGTGGCAGCCTCGACAATGCGATCGTGATGGACGAGTACCGCGTGCTGAATGCGGACGGTCTCCGGTACGAGGACGAGTTCGTCAAGCACAAGATCCTCGATGCCATCGGCGACCTCTATCTGCTGGGGCACCCGCTGATCGGCGCGTTCAGCGCCTTCAAGTCGGGGCATGCACTCAACAATGCGCTTCTGCGCCACCTGCTGCAGGATGAGACCGCCTGGGAATACGCAACGTTTCTCGAGGACGCCGAGGCGCCGGCGTTCTCCCGCCTTCAGCAGCAGGCCCAGCCGGCCACCTGACCGGTCCAGCGCGCCGTACCGGCCGCGAGGCGGTCGAGGACGGGAGCTCACCGGTGTGCGGTGAAGTCGCACTCGGTCCTGCGTTGGCCGAGAATAGGCAGGTCGTCAATCTTCCGCGCCGCCACCCCTGGCGAAGCAGCTTCCATGATCGTCCTGCGAATTGTCGGTTTCATCGTGCTTCTGGTGATCGTCGGCGCCGGCGTGGTCTACCTGCTTACGGGCGAGCGTCGCTGGCTGCGTTTCGCCGGGCAGGTGTTGCGATTCGCGGTGATCGTGGCCGCGGTATTCATGGCGCTTTATCTCTTCGAACGGGTCGTGATGTTCATCTGAGAGTAGGACCCCCCCAGCCTTCCTTCGGTCGGCACCCCCCAATGGGGGGCCAGCGCGCTTGAGGCGGCTCGGCGCGCGCTGAGTCCCTTCGCTTGATGTTGTAAACCCAGCCTTCCTTCGGTCGGCACCCCCCCCCAATGAGGGGCAGGCTGGTCAGCGTTTCTGCCGCGCGGCGAATCGGGATACGGCAGCCTTGAGCGGCGAGTCGGGCAACCGCTCCGCAAGCCGCTCCAGGGGATCGATGGCGCTCTCCGGCAGTTGTGCCCGCTTCGGGGGTGTGCCGGGCAGTGCTGGCTGCCCGCCTTGCACCACTATCCGAATTTGTTTAACCTCTTGATCCTGCTTCTTAAATTCTTCCAAAAGTGAGGTTGAGAGAAGCTTGAGCTTGTGCGCGACGGCGCCGTTCGCGGCACCGAGCGTCAAGGTTCCATCGGTCAGGCTCGATACGTTTGCGGCTGCTGCCAGGGCGGCCGGGGCGTGCCGGACGAAGCTCGACTGCAGTCGCCGCAAGCGGGTTACCTGCGTCAACAGAGTGCTCGAACGTGCGGTGACGTCGAGCCAGTCGCGAGCGGATTTGCCGTGCATCGGTGGCGCGGATGCGAACAGGAAGGGGCCGATGGACATTATTCTGGTTTCCGCGCGGCTTGCGAAGGCGCGATCGATCAGCATCACGTGGCAGCGCGGCATGCTCGCCGTACTTGCGGCGGTTGTCCTGCTGGTTGCGCTGGCAGCCGCGGCGGGTATGCTGGCCCGGCAATATCTGCACGGCCCGGGATCGACCGTCGCCGAACCGGCCGATGTGCACGCGCAGTCGTATCTGCGCGACAGTCTTAACGTCATGTCCGCCAAGCTGGGCCAGATGCAGGCCAAACTGCTGCAGCTCAATTCGGTCGGCGAGCGGGTGTCCCGCCTGGCCGGGCTCGAGCCGCAGGATCTGACCTTCGACATCGGGTCGCCGCGCGGCGGCACTTTGATTACCACGTCGCCGGCCCAACTGTCGGTCGATGAACTGCAACACGCAATCGACCGCTTCGCGCGGCAGGTCGACGACGGCTCGGTCAAGTTGGGCGTCCTCGACGCTGTCCTCACCGACACCAACGCCCGCAAGCGCTTCGAACCCACCGCCCTCCCGATCGCGACGGGAATGTACAGCTCCAATTTTGGCTGGCGGCTCGACCCGTTCACCGGCCAGCAGGCTTTCCACGAAGGGGTTGACTTCATGGCCGAGGAGGGCACGGCCATCCTGGCAGCTGCAAGCGGCATCGTGGTCACTTCCGAGTACCACGCCCAGTATGGTAATGTCGTCGAGATTGATCACGGCAATGATCTTGTCACCCGCTACGGGCATGCTTCGGCGCGTTTCGTCAAGGTGGGCGATTTGGTCCAACGTGGCACCAGGATCGGCGAAGTCGGCAACACCGGCCGGTCCACCGGAGCCCATCTTCATTTCGAGGTGCTGCTGCGCGGCGTCCCCCAGGATCCGGCCCGGTTTCTCCAGGGTTCCGGGTGATGACCCCGGCTCACGAACTCTGGTCCGAGGGGCGGTGGCGCGGCGCGCATTCCGCCCCTCGGCGTTTTCAAGCGCCGTTTCCAGCCTTCCTCAGATCCCATGATTTCGACCCTGCTCAAGAAAGTCTTCGGTAGCCGCAACGACCGCCTGCTCAAGCGCTACACCCAGTCGGTCCGGGCCACCAACGAGCTCGAAC
>JAYTTO010000044.1:0-5410 GCA_043744975.1 Betaproteobacteria bacterium
ACCACCGGGAAACTCTTGACGGCGCGCTGCAGTTCGTAGGGCAAGGGTACCGTCGGCGGGCGATCGCCCAGTTTTTTCTGTTCGATGCTGTGCGCCTCGTTGGGCGGCAGCTTGTCCGTGTAGTAGACGTGCCCGCCGGGATCGACCCAGCGATAGAGTTGACGCGCACCGGCTGATGTCGCCGCCAACAATGCCACTGCCACGCATGCAACGATGGGTCTCATCAGCGCTCCTCGGACCTTGCCCGCGTCGCTAACACGGCAGACGCCTGGACAATCAAGAACCAAAATTTCACGCAGGGACCATGCCGCTGTGACGCAGCAGGGCATCGATTTTCGGCTCCCGGCCGCGGAAGGCGACGAACGACTCGAGCGCCGGCCGGCTGCCGCCGACACCCAGCACCTCGCGCCGGAAACGGGCCCCGACCGCGGGATTCAGGACGCCGCTCTCTTCGAACAGGCTGTAGGCATCGGCCGACAGCACCTCGGCCCACTTGTAGCTGTAGTAGCCGGCCGCATAGCCGCCGGCGAACACGTGTGTGAAGCCGTGCGGAAATCGGTGATAGGACGGCGGCATCAGCACCGCGACCTCGCGCCGGACCGCATCGGCGACGTCGAGCACGCTGAGACCGGCATCCGGGTCGAATCCGTGATGCACCTGCATGTCGAACAGCGCGAACTCGACCTGCCGGACCGTCTGCATGCCGCTCTGGAAGTTCTTGGCCGCCAGCATCTTCTCGAACAGGTCGCGTGGAAGACTCGCGCCGGTGTCGACATGGCGGGTCATCTTGCGCAGCACGTCCCACTCCCAGCAGAAGTTCTCCATGAACTGGCTCGGCAGTTCGACGGCATCCCATTCGACCCCGTTGATGCCCGAGACCGCGAGATCCTCGACCAGCGTCAGCAGGTGGTGCAGCCCGTGCCCGAACTCATGGAACAGCGTGATGACTTCGTCATGGGTGAGCAGCGCCGGCTGGTCGCCGACCGGCGCGGAGAAGTTGCAGTTGAGGTACGCCACCGGCAGTTGCAGGCCCTCGGGGCGGCGGCGGCGGGCCATGGCCTCGTCCATCCAGGCGCCGCCGCGCTTGCTCGGTCGGGCGTGCAGGTCGAGGTAGAAGCGGCCGACCGGCTGGCCGGCCTGGTCGTCGATCCGGTAGAAGTGCACGTCCGGGCTCCACAGCGAGCCCTGGTCCGGCTTGATCGACAGCCCATAGAGTGTCTCGACGACCCCGAACATTCCGGCGATCACGCGTTCCTCCGGCAAGTACTGCTTGAGGTCCTGCTCGGAGAAGTCATAGCGGCGGACCCGCAGCTTCTCGGAAGCCCACGCGAGGTCCCAGGGCTGCAGGTCCTCCAGAGCGAGCTGCTCGCGGGCGAAAGTGCGGAGTTCGGCGAGATCGCTCTCGGCGAAGGGCTTGGCGCGGGTCGCGAGGTCGCGCAGGAAGGTGGTCACCTGTGCCGGAGAGTCGGCCATCTTCGGTTGCAGGGAGAGTTCGGCGAAACTGTCGAACCCGAGGAGCCGCGCCTGCTCGCGCCGCAAGGCAAGCGTCTCCGCGATGATCGCGGTGTTGTCGAGTTTCGGGTCGCCGAACTCCGCGGCACGGGTGGCGTAGGCGCGGTACATGAGTTCCCGCAGCGGACGATGCTCGGCGTACTGCATCACCGGCAGGTACGACGGCATGCGGAGCGAGAACTTCCACCCGGCCTCGTCGTCCTCGACCGCGGCTTCCCGGGCTGTGATCAGGGCATCCTCGGGGATCCCCTGCAACTCGCCGGCGTCCGTCACCAGATGCGAGAAGGCGTTGGTGGCATCGAGCACGTTGTCGCTGAAGCGCGCGCCGAGCGCCGCAAGACGCTCCGCCACCTGCCGAAAACGCGCCTTCAGGTCGGGCGGCAGCCCGGCCCCGCCCAAGCGGAAATCGCGCAGGCGATGGTCGATGATCCGGCGCCGCGCCGGGGACAGCGCACCGAACGCCCCGCTGTCGCGGATCGCGCGGTAACGCCGGAACAGATTCTCGTCCTGCGCGAGCTCGGTGCCGTATCGGGAGATCTTCGGCAGATTCGCATTGAACACTTCCCGCAATGCCGGGGTGTTCATCACGGCATTCATGTGACCGACCTGACCCCAGGCACGGTAGAGCCGTTCATTGGCGTCTTCCAGCGGCTGCACGAAGCCGTCCCAAGTGGCCGCCCCGGCCTGGGCGGAAAGCGCCGCGACCAGCTCGCGGTTCTCGGACAACAGTTGATCGATTGCCGGCGTCACCCGTTCGGGCGTGAACTCGGCGAAGCGCGGCAGGCCGGAAAAATCGAGCAATGGGTTCAGGTTCATTGGTTGCAAGGCCGGGAAGAGAAGACAGGAGATCAGTCGAGGGCGGGCGCGCCGTAGACCACGCGGCCGTTCACGATCGTGTAGCGCGCGCGCCCCTGCAGTTCGAAGCCCGTGAACGGGGTGTTCTTACCCTGGCTCGACAAGGCTGCGGGCTCCACCCGCCACCAGACGTCAGGATCGAACAGGCACAGGTCGGCCACGGCGCCGGGCGCCAATCCCGGTGGCTCGATGCCGAGCACGGTCGCCGGACCGGAGGTCACCCGCGCCAGGGCGACCGGCAACGGGAGCGACGCGGCGGCGGCCCATTTCAGCGCCAGCGGCAGCAGCAGCTCCAGTCCGGTGGCGCCAGCCTCGGCTTCGCCGAACGGCATCTGCTTGCCGTCTTCGTCGACCGGGGCATGATCGGAACAGACGGCGTCGATCACGCCCTCGGCAAGGCCGCGGGCCAAGGCATCGCGATCGCGCAACGACCGCAGCGGCGGCGACAGACGGCAATTGGCGTCGAAGAAGCCGATGTCCATCTCGGACAAATGCAGGTGATGCGCCGCAACATCACAGGTCACGGGCAACCCTTCTGCTTTGGCCTTGCGCACCATGTCGACGGCACCTGCGGTCGACAGGCGGCACAGGTGGATACGAGCACCGGTCTCCCGCGCAAGCAACAGGATCGCTGCCACGGCCACCGTTTCGGCCAGTGCCGGGATGCCGGGCAGCCCCAGGCGGGTCGCGACTTCCCCATCGTGTGCGACGCCACCGCGTGCCAGTCCCGCGTCTTCCGGCCGCAGCCACACCGCCTGTTGGAACGTGGTCGCGTACTGAAGGGCGCGCAGCAGCACCGTCAGGTCCGCAAACGGGCGGTCGTCCTGGGAAAACGCGACGCACCCGGCTTCGGCGAGTTCCGCCATCTCGGTCAGCCGTTCGCCCTTGAGGCCCTGCGTGAGCGCGCCCAACGGATGCACGCGAGCGAGTTTCAGGCTTGCGGCACGCCGGGTCAGCATCTCGACCAACCCGGGCTCGTCGAGTGGGGGGTCGGTGTCCGGCGGACAGACCAGACGCGTCACACCGCCCGCCACAGCCGCCGCCAGTTCGCTCTCCAGGGTCGCGCGATACTCGAAGCCCGGTTCGCGCAGCCGCGCCGACAGGTCGATGACACCCGGCATCACCGTGAGACCGCTGGCATCGATGGTCGCATCCGCGACGAACCCCGGGGGCGCCGCGCCGTTGCCGACGATGAGCCCGTCAGCGATGCAGAGATCCGCCAGCCGTTGCGTGCCCGCAACCGGATCGATCAGCGTCCCGCCCCGGATGAGGAGCTTCACCAGCTAATTTCCGGCGACGATGGCCATGACGGCCATGCGCACGGCGATCCCGAACGTCACCTGCGGCAGGATCACCGACTGCTTGCCGTCGGCAACCGCGGAATCGATCTCGACGCCCCGGTTCATCGGTCCCGGGTGCATCACGATCGCATCGTTGGCGGCGAGCGCCAGCCGCTCGGGAGTCAGGCCGTACCACTTGAAGTACTCCTGCGCCGACGGCAGCAGGGCGCCATTCATGCGCTCGTTCTGCAATCGCAGCATCATCACGACGTCGACGTCCTTCAGCCCGGTGGCCATGTCGTGATGGACGCTCACGCCGAGCCGCTCGACGTGGGTCGGCATCAGCGTGCGCGGACCCACCACCCTCACCTCCGGCACCCCCAGGGTGGTCAGCGCGTGAATCTCGGAACGCGCGACCCGCGAATGCAGCACGTCGCCGACGATCGCCACCTTGAGCCGGCTGAAGTCACCCTTGAAATGGCGGATGGTGAACATGTCGAGCAGCGCCTGGGTCGGATGGGCATGACGGCCGTCGCCGGCGTTCACCACGTGGATCTCGGGCGCCACGTGGCGCGCGATCAGGTGCGGCGCCCCACTGGTGGCGTGACGGACGACGAACAGGTCCGCGTGCATGGCCGCCAGGTTCGCCACGGTATCGAGGAGCGTCTCGCCTTTCGACTGCGAGGATGTCGTCACGTTGAGATTGACGACGTCGGCAGACAGGCGCTTCGCAGCGATCTCGAAGGTGGTGCGGGTGCGCGTCGACGGTTCGAAGAACAGGTTGAACACCGACTTGCCGCGCAGCAGCGGCACCTTCTTGATTTCGCGTTCGGTCACGGACGCGAACGACCGGGCGGTATCCAGGATGTGCATCAGGATCGCCCGCGGCAGGCCTTCGATCGTGAGCAGATGCCGCAACTCGCCGGCGGGACCGAGCTGCGGATTAGCCGGCATTGGCGGGCCCTGTGACGGTGAGCGTCAGACGACCGTCGGCGCCGCGGTCGAGCCGGACGCTATCGCCCGGGGCAACCTGCATGACGCCGCCGACGAAGGCGGCATCGATCGGCAACTCGCGGCCACCGCGGTCGACCAGGGCCGCGAGCCGCACGCGGGCCGGCCGGCCGTAATCGAACAGCACGTTCAGCGCCGCCCGGATAGTGCGCCCGGTATAGAGCACGTCGTCGACGAGCACGAGGTCGCGGCCCTGGACCTCGAACGGCACCGCCGAGGGCCGCACCCCGGTCTTGAGGCCCCGGCTTTGGTAGTCGTCGCGGTAGAACGAGACGTCGAGCATGCCCAACGGCAACGCCAAGCCCAGCATCGCATGCAGCCGTTCGGCGATCCAGACGCCGCCGCTGTGAATGCCGACCAGGGCGGTATCGCGACCGACCGCGCCGGTCATGGCCGCGGCAAGGTGCGCCAGCAGCGTTTCCGCGTCAGGCTGCGACACGCAACGACTCGAAGAAGGATTGCAGGATTTCCCGCGCCGCGGCCTGGTCGAGCAGCCGCCGCTGGCGCCGGCCGCGGACGCCGGCCGCGGCCAGGTCGCGGCTGGCCGCATCGGAACTCAGGGTTTCATCGACCAGGTGCACCGGCACGCCGAATCGGCCTTCGAGCTGCCGGGCGAAGCGCCCGACCGCCGCTGCAAGTTCGTGGACCCCGCCATCGGCACGGGCCGGCAGACCCACCACCATCAGCACCGGCCGCCATTGGGCGGCGAGCTGTTCGATGCGGTCCATCCGGGCCGCGCGGTCGGGCTGGGA
>JAYTTO010000045.1:0-2541 GCA_043744975.1 Betaproteobacteria bacterium
CAACCCGACGACGCAACTGCGTTCGCCAACCTCGATCGACGAACTCTGGCATGCCACGATCAACGGCCGCGGCATCATGCTGTCGGTATCGGCGCCGGAGGAGGCGCGCAGCGGCGTGGTCGACATCGTCAACAACGTCGGCGCCCGCGGCGGTTCCGGTGCGTCGGTGGCGGTGTCGAACCCGAACCTGACCCCCGGTGACAGCTTCTCCTACCAGTCGTCGTACAACTCGGGCTCGTGGTCGGGCGACATCAACAAGTTCGCGATCGATCCGAGCACCGGCATCGTGAGCGAGACCCCAAGCTGGAATCCGGGGCCGCAACGCCAGCTCGTGCAGCGCGATCCGGCAACCCGCATCCTCGCCACCTTCGATGGCGCGAGCGCCGTACCATTCCAATGGGCCAGCCTCGGTCCGACCCTGCAGAACCAGCTGAACTTCACGCCGCTGTTCGGCACCCCCTCGCCCGACCCCGAGGTGCTCGACTTCCTGCGCGGCGTGCGCACCAAAGAGGTTGAGAAGTTTCGCTCGCGCGGCCCGCGGCCGGACCCCATCACCGGCCTGTTCGCCGCCGGCTCGTCGCTCGCCAACATCTCGGTTCTGGGCGACATCGTCAATGGCGAACCGGTGGTGATCGGTGCGCCGCTGCTGCAGTACTTCGATGCCGGCTATTCCGATTTCAGCACTGCCCAGGCGTTGCGCCCGACCACCGTGTACCAGGGCGCCAACGATGGGATCTTTCATGCATTCGCGGGCGCCGACGGCTCGGAGCTGTGGGGCTACGTGCCGTTCGGGGTGTACGCGAACCTGTCGAACCTCGCCGAACGCAACGTGTTCACCCATAAGTACACGGTCGACGGCTCGCCGACATCAGGCGATGTCGATTTCAGCTTCACCAGCGGCAACGACCTGACCAGTCCGCCGGCCCCGAACTGGAAAACCGTGGTCATCGGCAGCCTGCGCAAGGGCGGCTTCGGCTACTTCGCCCTCGACACGACCACCCCGACCGCAACGAGCGAGACCGATCTGCTCACCAAGGTGCTGTGGGAGTTTCCGAACAACACGCTACCCACGGCGACCAAGCTCAACGTCGGCTACAGCTTCGGCCGTGCCGTCATCGTCAAGACCCGCGCGGCGGGATGGGTGGCGGTGGTGGCATCGGGCTACAACAACGGTACCGGCGCCGGCGCCTCCGGCGGCGACGGTGTCGGCCGCGCCTACGTGCTCAACGTGCGCACCGGCGCCGTGATCGCGGCGTTGTCGACCGGCGTCGGTTCGTCCGCCACGCCAAGCGGCCTGGCGTACCTGTCGTCGTTCGTGCAGCGCCCGGATGTGGATCCGACCGCGGAAGCCCTCTACGGCGGCGACCTGCTCGGCAATGTCTGGCGCTTCGACATCTCCGGCGACACCGTCGCCAGTTGGTCGACCACACTCCTGGCCACGCTGACCGACAGCGCCGGCAACATCCAGCCGATCACCAGCGAACCGGAACTGGGCACCGTCAACCGGCAGCGCTTCGTCTACATCGGCACCGGTCAGTACATCGGCGACTCGGACGTGCCGTCGAACGTGCCAGAGAACATCTACGCGACCCGCCGGATGTCGTTCTACGGCCTGAAGGACACGCCGTCGGTCACGACCGGCCCGGTGATCCCGTCGCCGATCCGCTCGACGCTGGTCCAGCAGACCATCACCAAGGGCGCCACCACCGCAACCCTGACCAGCAATCCCGTGCCATCCAGCGCCAACGGATGGTTCATCGATTTCACCGAAAATGCGGAACGCTCCGTGACCAACCCGATCCTGTCGGGCGGCGTGCTCACGTTCACCTCGAACATTCCGGTCGGCGGCGCGGCCAATCCGTGCACCCCGGGCGGCCGCAGTTGGGTCTGGTCCGTCGACTACGCCACCGGCGGCAAGGTCAGCGTCGGCACGACACCGGCGCCCAGCGGCCAATTCCTGGGCAATGTCCTGTCGTCCCGCGTAGTGCTGGTACGCCTGCCCAACGGCAACGTCATCGGCCTGGTGCGGGGTTCGGATTCCAAGACCCAGACGGTGGATCCGCCCAACAGTTCGGTGCCCGCGACCGGACGGCGGCTGTCTTGGAGAGAGCTCGTTCAGTAGCGGCCTGAAGCCGCCGCAGCGATGGGGCCCGGTCGAAAGACCGGGTCTTTTTTAGCGCCGACCGCAGGACGGCTGGGGGGGTTGTACTGCTAGCCGGCCGCGGCGAGCGATTTTGGCACCGGGAAGATGACGTCCTCCTGGATACCGGCGACCTCCTCGACCTCGGTTGCTCCCAACGTGCGCAGCCGCTCCACCACCGCACGCACCAGAACCTCTGGCGCCGACGCGCCGGCCGTGACGCCGACGATCGCCTTGCCTTCGACCCAGTGCGGTTCGAGTTGTCCGGCGTTGTCGATCATGTAGGCATCGATGCCGGCGTTCTGCGCGACCTCGCGCAGCCGGTTCGAATTCGAACTGTTCTCCGACCCGACCACGATCACGACGTCGCAGCGCGCCGCCAGCGTCTTCACCGCATCCTG
>JAYTTO010000046.1:0-2412 GCA_043744975.1 Betaproteobacteria bacterium
GGCCTTGGCGAGGCCGGGAAGGTACTTCTGCCGCTGCGCTTCCGAGCCGAAGGCGTGGATCGGATACATGACCAGCGACGACTGCACGCTCATGGCCGAACGGTAGCTCGAATCCACCCGCTCGATCTCGCGGGCGATCAGGCCGTACGACACGTGGTTCACACCGGCGCAGCCGTAGCCTTCGAGCGTGGACCCGAGCAGGCCGAGTTCGCCCATCTCGTCGAGGACGCTGCGGTCGAAGCGCTCGTGCCGGTTGGCCTCGAGAATCCGCGGCATCAGCTTTTCCTGGCAATAGGCGCGGGTGCTGTCGCGGATCATGCGCTCCTCGTCGGTGAGCTGGTCGTCGAGCAGCAGTGGGTCGTCCCACTGGAACATGGGCTTGGGGGCGGGAGCATTCATGGGCATCTCCGGAGGCGTGGCCGAGGCGTAAGGAGCACGACTTTAGCCGTCCACGCGCGTCAAGACCAGCGCCGGGCGGACGGCGGGCTACAATCGACCGGCTCGCCACAGAGCGGACGCACGACAACGAGGGGAGAGAATCGACGTGGCAGATGACGTGGGAAATGCGGACGCGAGGAATGCGGACGCGGGAAATCCGGGCGCGGCGAATCCGCGATGGAAACAGCGGCCGGAGGGCTCGACCTGGGGCGACTTTGGTCCCGACGATGAACTCGGCCGCATCAACCTGCTCACGCCGGAAAAGGTGCGCCAGGGCGCCGCCGAAGTGAAGGAGGGCATCAGCTTCGGCCTGTCGATTCCGCTCGACTATCCCGGCGGGCGCGTGCTCAATCCGCGCCGCGGACCGCCCGAGCTGTCACCGACACTGCGCATGGGCAAGGCCAACATGAACTTCCCGCTGCGCAAGGAGAACGGGCACAGCACCGATGTTGTCTGCGACGACCAGGTGCTGCTCACGCTCCAGTACTCGACGCAGTGGGATTCGCTCGCGCACGTGGGCGCATGGTTCGATGCCGACGGCGACGGCAAGCCGGAGATGGTCTATTACAACGGTTACCGTGCCAACGTCGATGTGGTCGGTCCGGTCATCCACCACGACGACCATGAAGAAGCCTGCGGCGCGCACCTCGGTGCGCTCAAGCTCTCGATCGCGAACTTCGCCGCCAAGCCGATCCAGGGGCGTGGCGTGATGCTCGATTTTTTTGCGCATTTCGGTCTCCAGCGCCGCGCGCTGTCGTACGACGACGTGCAGCGGGTGATCGATGCCGATCGCATCGAGATCGAGACCGGCGACCTGCTGGTGATGCGCACCGGCTACACCAGGCTGATCATGCAGATGGACCGCAATCCGGACATTGCGAAGCTCGACGCCGTCGCGATGGGCCTCGACGGACGCGATGAGCGCCTGCTGCAATGGATCACCGACTCGGGCATTGCTGCCATCTGCGCCGACAACTACGCAGTCGAGTTCTATCCGCCGCGCGATCTGCCCGGCGCCACGCCGCACCTGCCGCTGCATCAGCATTGCCTGTTCAAGCTCGGCGTGCCGCTGGGCGAGATCTGGTGGCTCGACGACCTGGGCGAATGGTTGCGCGCCAACCAGCGCAGCCGCTTCCTGCTGACCGCGCCGCCGCTGCGGCTGCCTGGTGCCGTGGGGTCACCCGTCACGCCGGTGGCCACTGTCTAGTGACCACCCCCCCAGCCTTCCTGCGGTTGGCACCCCCCCAATGGGGGGCTGCTTGCTTGGGACGGCCCGGCGCTGCGCATGACCACCCCCCCAGCCTTCCTGCGGTCGGCACCACCCAATGGGGGGCTGCTGGCTTGGGGGCTGCCCGGCGCTGCGCATGACCAACGAAGCACCACCACTCACGAACGAGGACTGACCATGGGCAAGTACTTCGACACCTTTCGCGTCGACGGCAAGATCGCATTCGTCACCGGTGGCTCGCGTGGTCTCGGGCTCGAGATTGCGGAAGCGCTGGTTGAGGCTGGTGCGCGGGTCGCGCTGATGGCGCGGCGCCCGCAATATTTCGAGCAGGCGTTGAAGAGCCTGCCCGACGCACTTTGTCTGGTCGGCGATGTGAGCATCGAGGCCGACGTGATCGCCGCAGTGCGGGAGACTGAGGCGAAGCTCGGCACCATCGACATCCTGGTCAACGCGGCCGGCATCTCGTGGGCCGCACCGGCGGTCGACATGCCCGCCGAGAAACTCCAGCACGTCACCGCCGTCAACTTCTACGGCAGCTTCTATGCGGCCAAGGCCTGCGCGCCGGGCATGATCGCCAAGGGCTACGGCAAGATCATCAACGTCGCCTCGGTGGCCGGGCTGAAGGGCGAATCAGCCGAGATCCTCGACGCGGTCGGGTACTCGGGCAGCAAGGCGGCGGTGCTCGGCATGACGCGCGATCTCGCGGTCAAGTGGGGCCCGCATGGCGTGCGCGTCAACGCGCTCGC
>JAYTTO010000047.1:0-3949 GCA_043744975.1 Betaproteobacteria bacterium
GGCACGCTGATCGTCGACGAGATCTATCACGGCCTCACCTACGGCGTGAAGGATCGCTCCGTGCTCGAGTTCGCGGACGACGTGTTCGTGATCAACAGCTTCTCGAAATATTTTGGCATGACCGGCTGGCGCCTCGGCTGGGTGGTCGCGCCCGGGCCGTTCATGCCGGAGATCGAGAAGCTGGCGCAGAACCTGTTCATCTCGCCGTCCGAACTTGCGCAGCACGCGGCGATGGCGGCGTTCTCGCCGGCAGCCGTCGCCGTGCACGAGCAGCGGCGCGACGCGTTCCAGGCCCAGCGCGACTTCCTGCTGCCGCGGCTGGAGGCGCTGGGCTTCGGCATTCCGGTCAGGCCGGATGGCGCGTTCTACATCTACGCCGACTGCTCGTGCTTCACCGACGACAGCTACGCCTGGTGCCACGAGCTGCTGGAGCAGGCCGGCGTCGCGATCGCGCCGGGGATCGACTTCGGCACCCACCTCGCCGCGACGCATGTGCGGTTCTCCTACCCCAAGCCCATCCCCGTGCTGGCCGAAGGCATCGCCCGGCTGCAACAATACCTCGGACACCACAAACCATGACCGAATCGCTGATGCCGGGGTTCACCCCGGGATACGTCCGTGCCAACGGTGTCCGGCTGCATGCCTGGACCGCCGGCACCGGGCCCGCGCTGGTGCTGCTGCACGGCTATCCGCAGAGCGGGATCATGTGGCGCAAGCTGGCGCCCGCCCTGGCCCGCGACTACTCGGTGGTGGTGCCCGACCTGCGCGGCTACGGCGAGTCCGAGAAGGCGCGCGACGGTTACGACAAGAAGACCATGGCGCGCGACATCCACGAAGCGATGGTGGCGCTTGGCCACGAGAGCTACGCCGTGGTCGGGCACGACCGCGGCGCGCGCGTGTCGCACCGGCTCGCCCTCGATCACGCCGCCGCAGTGCGCAAGCTCTGCCTGCTCGACATCGTCCCGACGCACACGCTGTTTCGAGACACCGGCCGCGAGCTGGCTGCGGCCTACTGGCACTGGTTCTTCTTCCAGGTGCCGGATCTGCCGGAGGCGATGATCCAGGCCGCGCCGCGCGCCTTTCTCGGCTTCATGCTGAAGGCGCTGAGTGCCACGGCCGGCGCGATCGAGGAGGCCGCCTTCGAGGAATACCTGCGCGTATTCACCCAGCCCGGGACGATCCGCTGCGGCCTCGAGGACTACCGGGCCGCGGCGAAGCAGGACTACGCCGACGACGAGGCCGACCTGGCGCGCCGCATCGCCTGCCCGACACTGGTCATCTGGGGCGAGTACGGCAAGATGCATACGTTGTTCGACGTGCTCGCGACCTGGCGCGACAAGGCCGTCGACGTGCGCGGGCACTCCCTGCCGTGCGGCCACTTCATCCCGGAGGAGGCGCCTGCGGCGCTGCTGGCTGACCTGCAGGCGTTCCTGGGCTGCTAGAGCCAGTGCCGCCGGAATCCGCGCTCGCCGAGAACTCGCGCCGGACGATCCGGTCCGACCGGGGGGAATAGCATCACCGACGGCGTCGCGGACGCCACCGACAACGCAGCATTCGAGGAGATCCAGATGAGATTCGGCGCCATCGCCACCATCGCACTGCTGGCGGCCACCACCGGCCTGCACGCGGCTGAGCAGGACGAGACCTTCACCATTCCCGAACCGGGCAGCGACGCCATCAAGGGCGACAAACTGTCGCGGCTGGTCGACCGCTCCGACCCGAAGGCGATCAACAACGTCGGCTGGCTGTGGGCGCGCGGCGAAGGCGGCGTCAAGCAGAACTACGCCGAGGCGCTGAACTGGTGGAAGTACGCCGCGCGCCTGGGCTACTCGCCGTCGATGAACAACGTCGGGCTGCTCTACGCCAATGGCCATGGCGTGAAACAGGATTACGACGAAGCCTTCAAGTGGTGGCGGCGGGCGGCCGAGCGCGGCAACGCCTGGGCGATGAACGCCATCGGCGACCTGTACGAGAACGGCCAGGGCGTGCCGCAGAGCTATGAACTGGCGCTCAAGTGGTACCAGGAAGCCGCGACCGAAGGCGATGTGCTCGGCATGTGGAACACGGGCAACCTGCATGAGCAGGGCAAGGGCACAGACAAGAACTACGCAGAAGCCGCCCGCTGGTACTTGCAGGCGGCCGATCGCGGCAGCGCACTGGCGATGTTCAGCATGGGGCGGATGCACGGCAGCGGACTCGGCGTGGCCACCGATCCGGTCGACGCCATGGCTTGGCACACCGTCGCGGCGCTGCGGTTCACCGACGAGGACCCGGACGAGCGTGCCGAGAACGAGCGCCTGCTGCAGGAAGCGGCCGGCAAGCTTACGTCCGCGCAGCGGGATCAGGCCAACGCCCGCGCACAGGAACTCGACCGGAAGTTCGCGCGCCCGACCAAGGGCAAGCCCAAGGGCGGGGATGACGCGTAGGTGATGACGACCCCCCCCAGCCATCCTTCGGTCGGCACCCCCCCAATGGGGGGGCCACAGGCCGCTTCGGAGCGGCCGGGCGCGTCCTGTGTCCCTTCGCTTGATGATGAGACCCCAGCCTTCCTTCGGTCGGCCCCCCCCGCTGGCGGCCCGGCGCGTCCTGTGATGCCGCCTGATCCGTCGGTATCGCTACCGATGGCCCTGTTCTTGCCGCATCAATGCTTCAGTTCCGCGCTTGGCCTGCCGTTCAACACTTGCAGGTCTTTCCAGCATGCAGGCATAGGCGGTGAAGGCAGGGCCGGCACGGCAGGTGGTGCGGGGATGACCCGCACGGTGCCGTCGCAATGGCGGGTTCCGGTATCCTCGGGGTCATGCCGGTGGCACGGAAACCGTGCGGCGGGTCGGGATGCGGTTCAGCCGAGTGCATCCGGGCGCGCTGGTCGGATCCGCAGTTGGGTCGTGTTACCGGCGGTAGCCGCCGGGGTGTGCGGTGCAAGGCTTCATGCGGGTACCAGTCTGGCGACCACAGCCGGGCAGCCCGCTGGAGTGGGCGGGTGAACGGCCGATGCGGCTGCGATCCCGCGATCCTCAATACGGTGGCGGGAGGGAAGAAGGAGCGCAGCATGCGGTATCTTGCTCGTTGTCTTTCGCTGGTGGCCGCGGTCTCGATGGCACTGTGTGCCGTTGCCCCTGTCGGGGCCGCCGATCCTCCCGGCGCCACCCGCGCCGCTGCCTCGCGCGGCTGGGGCGTCTACAAATCCGACCACGACGTGCAGTTTGACAACCCCATGGATTCGGGGGAGATCGCTGACATGCCCGCACTGACCCGGCACCTGCTGCGCGCGGCATCGCGGCTGTCGAAGTACCGCATGCCGGAAGCGAGTCCGATGGTCAGCCGGGTGACGCGCCTGGAGCTCGAGGCGAGGGCCTGCCCACAGGGCGGCGGCCGCTGCGGCGTCTCGGCGCTGTACCTGCCGGAACTCGGCATCCTGATGGCCGAGGACCTGAAGCCCGAAACCAACCTGTTCCAGCGCTCCATCCTGCTGCACGAGGTTGTCCACTACCTGCAGGATGTCGGTCACGAACTGCTCTCCGCGTCGCTCTGCGAGCGCTGGTACCAGCGGGAACTGGAAGCCTACGCCGTCCAGAAGCAGTATCTCGTCAGCATCAACAGTCCCGACCGGGTCGCCTATTCCGGCGCGCGCCCGACCTGCGACGCCAACCCCGACGCCCAGACCCACCAAGCGAAAGTCGTCCGGGCGCCGACGGTAAACGACTAGACAGTAGTACCCCCCCAGCCTTCCTTGCGGTCGGCACCCCCCAATGGGGGGCACTGCGCTTGGGGCGGCCCGGCGCGCAGTAGTACCCCCCAGCCTTCCTTGCGGTCGGCACCCCCCAATGGGGGGCACTGCGCTTGCGGGCTGAACCCGGACACAGACAGTCCCTGCGGACTGTGTGTGCCTGGTGAAGGACAGCGGACTCCGGCCGCTGGCAGGCCCGGCGCGCAGTACTACCCCCCCGAG
>JAYTTO010000048.1:0-7174 GCA_043744975.1 Betaproteobacteria bacterium
GGCGCTGCTGCGATCGATCGTCGACATGGGCCACAGCCTGGGCCTGGAGGTCACCGCCGAGGGCGTCGAGACGGAGGCCGAGTTGGCGATCCTGCGGCAGTCAAAATGCGACCTGGTGCAGGGCTACCTGATCGCACGGCCGATGGCCCCGGCGGCATTCGAGGCGTGGCGCATGGCGATGGCGGCGCCGATCGACGCGCGGCTGGTGGCGGTCAGGTAGTCCGCGCCTCGACCCGGCCGGTGCCCGTGGCGGCCTCGGCCTTCGCAAGGGCTTCCTTCAGCCGCGCGACCTCGGCATGCAGCGGCGCCGCGGCCTTCGCGATCTCGGCCTCGGTGAATCGCGGCGTGATGTGCTGCGGACAATTCCAGTCATAGGCCTCGACGGTGACGACCACCGCACGCTCCACCTTGGCGCGGTAGCCCGGCACCGTCACCTGCGCCATTAGCGCGGGATCGCTGGCGGCCTCGACCAGACGCGCTCGCCCCATGACCTTCAGCCGGCGCTGGTTGGCGTAGTCCATGAAGATCATCGAGACGCGGTCGTTGCCCGCAAGGTTGCCGGCGCTGATGTATTGGATGTTGCCGCGGAAATCGGCATAAGCAACGGTCCGCCCGTCGAGCACCTTCACGAACCCGGCGGGTCCGCCGCGAAATTGCACATAGGGCCAGCCTGTTTCGCCGACCGTGGCCTGGTAGCAGCCGTCGCGTTCGCCGATGAACTCGATCTCGTCGGGCGTGAGCCGGTCGCGCCGGTCCGTGGCCCGGTCGAGGCGCTCGTATGCCGCGCGGCTCCCCATCCGGGTCTGCAATGCCCGGACGGCCGGGGTGAAGGCGATGTCGGTATAGGCACGGCTCATGGTGGGCGGCTGGATCTGGCGCGACACGCACGCCGATCGAACGAACTATAGGTGTTGGCGCCGCCGGTGGAAATCGGCGCGGGCTCGAATTCACCGTTGCGCGTGACGGAACAATCCATCCGGGCAACCGATGGCTCGACAATCCCGGGCCGAAGCCAATACGCTTGGGACCTCCACCGATCCGAGCCCGCCCATGACCGACGCCACCATCGCCCCCACCGAACGCGACGTCTTCCTGATCATCGATGTCCAGAACGGCTTCCTGCCCGGCGGCTCACTCGCGGTCGATCGCGGCGACGAGGTCGTGCCGCTGATCAACCGCATCGCCCGCCGCTTCCGTTGCGTGGTCCTGACGCAGGACTGGCATCCGGCGGACCACGTGTCGTTTGCCGCAAATCATCCCGGACGGCAGCCCTACGAGACCATCGAACTCCCCTATGGCACCCAGGTGCTGTGGCCGACCCATTGCGTCCAGGGCAGCGAGAGTGCCGCGCTGGCGGCGAACCTTGACGTGCCGCATGCGCAACTCGTGATCCGCAAGGGATACCACCGCGAGATCGACAGCTACTCCGCGTTCTTCGAAGCCGACGGCAAGACCGCGACGGGGCTGGCCGGCTATCTGCGCGAACGCGGCATCGCGCGCTGCTTCCTGGCCGGACTCGCCACCGATTTCTGCGTGGCGTGCAGCGCCATCGATGCGCGCGGCCAGGGCTTCGAGGCGTTCGTCATCGACGATGCCGCGCGCGGCATCGACCTCGACGGCTCGCTCGCCCACGCGTGGGACGCCATGACCAAGGCCGGCGTGCAGCGCATCGTGTCGGATTCGATCGACGCAACGGCGTAGCATGTGTCGATGAATACCGAACGGTTCTGGCTGATACCTGCGGCACTGGTAGTGGCGACGCTCGCGTCTGCGGCCATGGCGCAGAACGACGACGACCCTGCCATCCGGCGCACCAAGGCACCTGCGGTGGCGGCGGCCTCAGTCACCACCGACAAGAAATCCGACCGACTCGAGTTCAACTTCGGCCGCAACCGCGGCGAAGCCTGGCTCGCCCGCACCGGCGCGCTCTACATCGACACCTGGGTCCAGCACAACGGACTGCTCTGCAGCACGTACGAGGTCGGCATCCGCTTCGGCCATGGCGAACCGGGATGTACCGGGGTGCAGTGGCTGGCGCCGGCCAAGTACGTGACCAACTTGCGCCAGTGCAACAACGCCATCGTGGAGCACACCGGCACCGACACCGACGTCGCGATAGCGGAACAGTTCGGGGAAGTGACCTGCGCTGAGCGCATGGTCCGGTGCGTCTCGGGGTGCCGCTGACGACCCCTACTCAGACTGCCATCGCAGGCTGCGCGCCACGGCTTCGGTCCAGGTCGCCTTGAGCGCCGCAACCGCGGACGCGGCCATCGACGGCTCGAACACCCGGTCGGCCTGCCACAGGCCGTCGATCGCCGCGCCGTCCGGCCACACGCCGACGCCGAGTCCGGCCAGCAACGCCGCGCCGAGGGCGGTCGATTCGGTCTGGGCGGCGCGCACCACCGGAACCCCGAGCAGGTCCGCCTGGAATTGCAGCATCAGGTTGTTGCGGCTGGCACCGCCATCGGCGCGCAGTTCCGATAACGCGACGCCGGCGTCGGCCTCCATGCAGCCGACGATATCGGCGGTCTGGAATGCGATGGCTTCGAGCGCTGCGCGCGCGAGATGCGCCCGGGTGGTGCCGCGCGAGATGCCGAACACCGCGCCGCGCGCCTGCGGATCCCAGTGGGGCGCGCCGAGGCCGGTGAACGCCGGCACGAAATAGACGCCGCCGGTGTCTGCGACGCTGGCCGCCAGGGCCTCGACGTCGTCGGCGCGGGCGATCAGTCCGAGACCGTCGCGCAGCCACTGGATCGCCGCACCGGCAATGAACACGCTGCCTTCGAGCGCGTACTCGGTGCGGCCGTTGGCGCGCCACGCGACCGTCGCCAGCAACCGGTGCCGCGACGTCGGCACCGTGGTGCCGGTGTTCATGAGCAGGAAGCAACCGGTGCCGTAGGTGTTCTTCACCCGGCCCGGCGTCGTGCAGCGCTGGCCGAACAGCGCGGCCTGCTGGTCGCCGGCGATGCCCGCGATCGGAATCGCCGCCCCCAGCACCCCGGCGTCCGCGGTTGCTACGATCCCGCTCGATGCGACCACCCGCGGCAGCATCGCGCGCGGCACCCCGACCAGCGCCAGCAGTTCGTCGTCCCAGTCGCCACGCCCGATGTCGTAGAGCAGCGTCCGCGACGCATTGGTCACATCCGTCGCATGCACAGCGCCGGCGGTGAGCTTCCAGATCAGCCACGAATCGACGGTGCCGAAAGCGAGTTCGCCAGCCAGCGCGCGCCGCCGGGCGCCGGGCACGCTGTCGAGCAGCCATGCCACCTTGGTGCCGGAGAAATACGCGTCGAGCACGAGGCCGGTGCGTTGGCGGAACAGTTCGCCGTGTCCGTCGGCCTCGAGCTGCCGGCAGCGGTCGGCGGTGCGCCGGTCCTGCCAGACGATGGCGTTGCCGATCGGCCGCCCGGAGGCGCGTTCCCAGACGATGGTGGTCTCGCGCTGGTTGGTGATGCCGATCGCCGTGACCTCGGCGGCGCGCAGGCCGGCGGTGGCGAGCGCCTCGCGGGCAGTGGCGACCTGGGTCGCCCAGATCACCTCAGGATCCTGCTCGACCCAGCCCGGCCGCGGAAAGATCTGCGGTAGTTCGCGCTGCGCCATCGCGAGCGTCCGACAGCGCTCGTCGAAGACGATGGCGCGGGAACTGGTGGTGCCCTGATCGAGAGCGAGAATGGCGGTCATGGCGGCAAAAACCCGTGTGCTAGAGTCGTGGATCAATGGCAGGGAGCGGCCCGCAGCCGCGGCGCTCCGCGCTTCAAACCCATTCTAGTGTCCGACCCGCCCGCTCTGCATTCGAGCTTCCGTCCCGCCCTGGAGCGCATGGGCCTGCTTGCGCCCGGCGACACCCTGCGCCTCGAACCACTCACCGGCGGCGTCGCGTCGGACATCTTCCGGGTGGACCTTCCGCGGGGACCAATCTGCGTCAAGCGCGCACTGGCGAAACTGAAGGTCGCCGCCGATTGGCGCGCGCCGGTCGAACGCAACCAGTTCGAGGTCGAGTGGATGCGCGTGGCAGCCACGGTGGTGCCGGCGGCGGTGCCGGCGATCCTGGGCGAGGACCGCGCGGCGGGCATGTTCGCAATGGCCTATCTCGACCCGGCGACGCATCCGGTGTGGAAGACGCAACTGCGCGACGGCGCGGTCGATGCCGGCATTGCACGCGAGGTCGGCCGCCGCCTTGCCCGCATTCATTCGCATACGGCCGCGGACCCGTCCATGCCGGCTCGGTTCGACACCGATCGCATCTTCATGCCGATCCGGCTCGAACCGTATCTCGGTGCCACCGCGCTGGCGCACCCCGATTGCGCCGCGGCGCTGACCGCGCTGATCGACGCGACCCGCAGCAACAAGCGGGCACTGGTCCACGGCGATGTGAGTCCGAAGAACATTCTCGCCGGGCCGAATGGCCCGGTGTTCCTCGACGCCGAATGCGCCTGGTACGGCGACCCTGCGTTCGACGTGGCGTTCTGCCTCAACCATCTGCTGCTCAAGTGCGTCTGGCGCCCCAACAGCTGGGTCAGCCTGCTGCACTCGTTCAGCGCGCTGTACCAGACCTACCTCGCGGGCGTGGACTGGGAACCACCGGCCGTGCTCGAAGCGCGGGCCGCACGACTGCTGCCCGGTCTGTTCCTGGCGCGCATCGACGGCAAGTCGCCGGTCGAGTACATCGTCGACGAGCGCGATCGCGCCAAGGTGCGACGGGTGGCACGACACCTGCTGCTCAACCCGGTCGAACAACTTGCCGCGGTGCGCGAAGCCTGGCGCGCCGACATCGCAAAATGGTAGTTGTGCATCATCGACGCGGCCGCAGGTCGCAAACCATCCGCGAACGCCGCAACGGCTCGACGTTTCCTCACCGGCACTCATGACCGACACCACCATCGCCAGCATCCATGCCCGCCGCGTTTGGGACTCGCGCGGCCGACCCACCGTGGAAGCAGAGGTACGTCTCGGCGGCGGTGCGAGGGGTCGGGCCATCGCGCCGGCCGGTGCGTCGCGCGGGATGCACGAGGCGATCGACCTGCGCGATGGCGGCACGGCGCTGGGCGGCATGGACGTTACCCTCGCCCTGGCCAACGTGAACGGCCCGATCGCCGCCCGCCTGGACGGCATGGATGCGGCGCGGCAGGACCTGGTCGACGCCGAACTCATTGCACTCGACGACACGGTCAACAAGGCGCGCCTCGGCGGCAACGCCACCATCGCCGTGTCGATGGCGCTGCTGCACGCAGCGGCCGACGCGCACGACGTGCCGCTGTACGCCTGGCTCGCCGGCGACCGGCCGGTGCGCCTGCCGTTGCCGGAGATCCAGATCTTCGGCGGCGGCGCCCACGCCGGACGCCGCGTCGACATCCAGGACTTCATGGTGATCGCGATCGGTGCCCACAGCTTCGCCGAGGCGCTGACGATGACCGCGGAGGTCTACCGCACTGCCGGGCGGTTGATGAGCGACGCCGGCAGGCTCCAGGGCGTTGCCGACGAAGGCGGGTTCTGGCCCGCGTTCGATTCCAACGAGGAAGCGTTGGGCATGCTCACGCGCGCCATCGAACAGGCCGGCTTCCGGCCGGGTGAGGACGTCGCGATCTCGCTCGACATCGCGGCTTCCGAGTTCGGCCGCGACGGCCGCTACACGCTCGGCCTGGAACGGCGCGACCTCGACCGCGACGGCATGATCGCCATGCTGCTCGACTGGTGCGGGCGCTATCCGATCGTGTCGATCGAGGATCCGCTGGCGGAGGACGATCGCGACGGGATGCGCGCCTTCACGGCGGCGATCGGCGGGCGCATCCAGATCATCGGCGACGACTATCTCGTGACCAATGCCGACCGCGTCGATGCGGCTGCCGCGGACCACGCGTGCAACTCGGTGCTGATCAAGCCGAACCAGGCCGGCACCGTGACCGAAACCCACGCGGCGCTCGCTGCCGGCAAACGCGCCGGCTTCGGCACGATCGTGTCGGCGCGCTCGGGCGAGACCGAAGACGTCACCATCGTCCATCTCGCCACGGGCTGGGATGCGGGGCAACTGAAGGTCGGCTCGTTCGCCCGTTCCGAGCGCATGGCCAAGTGGAACGAAGCACTGCGCGTCGAAGAGGCGCTCGGGACCGCGGCAGTGTTCGCGGGCCGTGGCGCCCTTGCACGCAACCCGTGGTAGGCGTCAACGCGCATCCGCAGCAGCACTTCTTCCGCGGGGTCGCCCTGATGATGACGGCCGTGTTCATGTTCTCGTCGATGGATACGCTCGCGAAGTTCATGCTGCGCAGCTACCCGCTGGTGCCGCTGATCTGGGCGCGCTACTTCGTGCACCTGGTGTTCATGCTGGTGCTGCTGGGTCCGCGCATGCGCCTCGACCTGGTCCGCACCGCGCGGCCATGGCTGCAGGTGGTGCGCGGCCTGCTGCTGGTCGGATCGACCGGGCTGTTCTATCTGTCGCTCGAGTACCTGCCGCTCGCCGAAGCCGCCGCCATCAGCTTCGTCGGACCGGTGCTGGTGACCGCGTTCTCCGGGCCGCTGCTGCACGAGAAGGTGACCCGGCGCCAATGGTTCGCGGTCGGCCTCGGTTTCCTCGGCGTGCTGGTCATCATCCGCCCGGGCGGCAACGTGTTCACGCCGACCGCGCTGATCCCGCTCGGCACCGCGCTGTGCTTCAGCCTCTACCAGATCGCGACCCGCAAGGTGGCCGGGCGCGACGATCCGCGCACGACGCTGTTCTATACGGCGCTGGTCGGCAGCGCGGTGACGACCCTGACGCTGCCCTTCGCGTGGCATACCCCGGCGCTGTGGCAGCTCGGGCTGATGATCGTGATCGGCGTAATCGGCGGCAGCGGGCACTTCCTGCTGATCCGAGCCGTCGGCTGCGCATCGCCCATGGCGCTCGCGCCGTTCGTGTACTCGCAGTTGATCTGGTCGACGTTGCTGGGCTGGATCGTGTTCGGGGAGTTTCCCGACGGCGGCACGCTGCTGGGCATGGTGGTCGTCATCGGCGCCGGCATGCTCGCGATCAACTGGCAGCACATGCGCCGCCGCACCGACACCACGGACCAGGCCCAGCTACACTAGCCGTGACCACCCCCCCATCTCACTTTGTTCGATACCCCCCATGGGGGGCTGCTTGCTTGGGGCGGCCCGGCGCTGCGCATGACCACCCCCACTCCCGACGGGCGTGCGTCGTATC
>JAYTTO010000049.1:0-8640 GCA_043744975.1 Betaproteobacteria bacterium
TCGGCGGCTTCTTCTGCTGCTGCTGGCGACTGGTCAGATGGCCCAGCCCCGTGGCTACCATCGTCACGCGCAAGGCATCTCCGAGCGCTTCGTCGATGACCGTGCCGACGATCACGGTCGCATCGTCCGCGGTGAAGCCCTTGATCGTGTTCATCACTTCGTGCACTTCCTTCATCTTGAGGCTCATGGAGGCGGTGATGTTGACCAGAACGCCACGCGCGCCGGCCAGATTTACGTCCTCCAGCAGCGGGCTGGAGACGGCCTGTTGAGCCGCCTTTATCGCCCGCTCCGGGCCCGACGCCATCGCCGATCCCATCATTGCCATGCCCATCTCCGACATCACCGTCCGCACGTCGGCGAAATCGACATTGACCAGACCGGGGCACTTGATGACCTCCGCGATCCCGGCCACTGCGCCGTGCAGCACGCCATTGGCAGCCTTGAATGCGTCCAGCATCGAGATGTCCTCGCCCAGCACCGCCATCAGCTTCTCGTTCGGAATCACGATCAGCGAATCGACATGGCGCTCGAGCTCCTCGAGCCCCTGCTGCGCGATCTTCTGGCGCTTGCCCTCGAACGCGAACGGCTTGGTCACCACCGCCACCGTCAGGATGCCGAGCTCGCGCGCGACCTCCGCAACGACCGGCGCGGCGCCGGTGCCGGTGCCCCCGCCCATGCCCGCGGTGAGGAACAGCATGTCCGCACCCTCGATCAGCTCGACGATGCGTTCCCGGTCCTCGAGCGCAGCCTGGCGCCCGACTTCCGGATTGGCGCCGGCGCCGAGACCTTTGGTGACTCCCGTACCGAGCTGCAGCAGCCGCGGCGAACGATTGCGCTTGAGCGCCTGCGCATCGGTATTGATGCAGATGAATTCGACGCCCTCGACCCCGTGATCGAGCATGTGGTCCACGGCGTTGCCGCCGCAGCCGCCCACGCCAATCACCTTGATGACCGCTTCCTGCGGTTGCGAATCCACGATTTCAAACATGCCAGACTCTCCTTTTGTTGTGACGATCCGGGTAACCCCGAAGCTCAGAAATTCACCTGGAACCACTGCTTCATGCGCTGCAATACCTGCTGGATGCTGCCGCTCGACAGCTTCTCCGCCTCACGCCGGCGCTGCTGGTCGTGGGCTTCCATCAATAGACCGATACCGGTGGCGTAACGCGGGCTCAACACCATCTGCGACAGCGGCCCGACGTAGTGCGGCAGGCCCAGCCGCACCGGCATGTGGAACACTTCCTCGCCCAGTTCGACCATGCCCTGCATGCCGGCGCTGCCGCCGGTGATGACCACGCCCGAGGACAGCAGATCCTCGTACCCGCTGCGACGCAGCTCGGCCTGCACCAGCGAATACAACTCCTCGACCCGCGGCTCGATCACCTCGGCCAGGGTCTGGCGCGACATCTGCCGGGTGCCGCGCTCGGCGACGCCCGGAACCTCGATCATCTCGGCCGGGTCGGCGAGCTGCCGCAGCGCGCACCCATGGAGGCGTTTGATCTCCTCGGCATCCTTGGTCGGCGTGCGCAGCGCCATCGCAATGTCGTTGGTGATCTGGTCGCCGGCGATCGGGATCACCGCCGTATGGCGGATAGCGCCCTCGGTAAAGACCGCGATGTCGGTGGTCCCGCCGCCGATGTCCACCAGCACGACGCCCAAGTCCTTCTCGTCGTCGCTCAACACCGCCATGGCGGAGGCCAGTGGCTGGAGAATCAGGTCACGCACCTCGAGCCCGCAGCGCCGCACGCACTTGAGGATGTTCTGCGCCGCCGACACCGCGCCGGTCACGATGTGGACCTTGACTTCCAGACGCACGCCGCTCATGCCGATCGGCTCGCGCACGTCTTCCTGCCCGTCGATCACGAACTCCTGGTTGAGAACGTGCAGGATCTGCTGGTCGGTCGGAATGTTCACGGCCTTCGCGGTCTCGATCACCCGGTCGACATCCTGCTGCGACACTTCCCGATCCTTGATCGCATGCATGCCGTGGGAGTTGAAGCTCTTGATGTGGCTGCCGGCGATGCCGGTGTAGACCTCGCGGATCTTGCAGTTGGCGAGCAGCTCGGCCTCCTCGAGCGTGCGCTGGATCGCGTTGACGGTGGACTCGATGTTGACCACGACGCCTTTCTTCATGCCCCGCGAAGGCTGCTGCGCGGTGGCGATCACCTCGAAGGTGCCGGTCTCCGCCTTCACCTCGGCCACGATCGCGACGATCTTCGAGGTGCCGATGTCGAGAGCGACGATGAGGTTCTTGGCGTCCTTTCCCTTGGTCCCGAGCGTCATTCGCTTCTGTTCTGCGAGGTCCATGCAGGTGTCTCCTTGTCAAACCTTGTTGCCGTCGGCACTACGCGCGTCGCGATCGCGCACCGCGAAGCCGTTCGGATACCGCAGATCCACGACCGTCGCCGCATGGCGCGGGGTCGCGGCGAACGCATTCCAGTTCGCGACGAAGCGGGCAAGCCGCGGCTGCACCAGATCACGGCCCAGTTCGAGCGTGGTGCCGTCGTCGAGCCGCACCCGCCAGGCGCGGCGTGGCGAGAGCTCGACTGCCGCGACGGCATGGCCGGTCGGCCCGAGCGCGTCGCGGAAGCCGATGAAATGTTCGGTGACGTCGTGCGACGCATCCGGCGGTCCGCTGAACTGCGGCAGCGGCTCGTCACTGGCGGCGACGAACAGCTCGCCGAAGGTGTTCACGAGTCCGTCCTCGCCCCACCGCGCCAGCGCCTGGTGTTCCTCGAAACTCACTTCGAGGCGCCCCGGCCATTGCCGGCGCACGCTGACGCGGCGCACCCAGGGCAGCTTCTCGAACGCCGCACGCGAGGCCTCGAGTTCGATGGTGAAGAAGTTGCCGCGCAGCTCCCGGCGCACCACCGCCTCGATCTGGTTGCGCGTCACGTGCCGGACGTCGCCGACCACCTGCACTTCGCGCACCGGAAACACCGGCAGGTGAATCACCAGCACCACGGCGATCGTTGCCAGTCCGGCAGTTGCGACCGCGAACAACGCGTTCGCCAGCGCCCCGAGAGCTTCCGGCCTATCCCACATGGGCGAGCTCCAGGATGCGTATCACCAGCGCTTCGAAGCCGATCCCGGCAACCTTCGCGGCCATCGGCACCAGGCTGTGCCCGGTCATGCCGGGTGAGGTGTTCATTTCGAGCAGCGACACGGAACCGTCGGCGCGACGGATCAGGTCGGCACGGCCCCAGCCCTCGCAGCCGAGCGCAGCGGCAGAGCGCATCACCAGGGCGCGCAACTCGTTCTCGACGCTCTCGGGCAGACCGCACGGGCAGTGATAGCGCGTGTCGTCGCTGAAATATTTGTTCTGGTAGTCGTAGTTGCCCTGCGGGGCCTCGATCCGGATCAGCGGCAAGGCGCGGTCGCCGAGGAATGCCGCGGTGAGCTCCGCGCCGGCGACGAACTCCTCCGCCAGCACGAACGGATCGAAACCGGCCGCCAGTTGGAACGCGGCCGGCAATTGCGCGGCGTCGGTGACCTTGGTGAGACCCAGCGTCGACCCTTCGCGCACCGGCTTGACGATCAGCGGCAGCCCGAGCGTGGCCGCGATCCGCGACCAGTCGCTGGTGCGATGCAGGACTTCCCAGCGCGGGGTCGGCAGGCCGCTGGCGACCCAGACCAGCTTGGTGCGCACCTTGTCCATGCACAGCGCGGAGGCCATCACGCCACTGCCGGTATACGGAATGCCCATGAGCTCGAGCGCACCCTGGACCGTGCCGTCCTCGCCATAGCGCCCGTGCAACGCGATGAACACGCGAGCGAAGCGTTCGGTCGCGAGGTCGAAGATGTTGCGGTGCGCCGGATCGAACGCGTGGGCATCCACCCCGGACCGCTGCAGCGCGCCGAGCACCGCATTGCCGGACAGCAGCGAGATCTCGCGTTCCGCCGAACGCCCGCCCAGCAGAACCGCGACCTTGCCGAAGTCTTTCGGGCCGTCACTCATGTGGGGTCACCGACGGGGTCACCGACGGCGTCACCGACAATCCGCACCTCGGCCTCGAGCCGGATGCCGCGTTCGCGCTCGACCGTCGCCTGCACGGCATCGATCAGGCTTTCGATCTGGGCCGCCGTTGCCGCTCCCGCATTGACGATAAAATTGGCGTGCCTGGGCGACACCATCGCGTCGCCGATCCGCCGGCCCTTGAGGCCGCAGGCCTCGATCAGTCGCGCGGCGTGGTCGCCATGGGGGTTGCGGAACACCGAGCCGGCATTCGGCTGACCGAGCGGCTGGGTCGCGATCCGGCGCGAGAGGAACTCGCGGATGCGTCGCCGGGAGGCCTCGCCGTCGCCGGGCGTGAACCGGAACCAGGCGCCGGCGAACCATTCCTCTGTGGCAGCCGCACCAGCGCGGGCCAGCTCGCAATGCCGATAACCGATGACGTAGTCCTCGGGCAAACGCACACGGATCACGCCACCCCGGTCGATCGTCAGCACCTTCTCGACCCGCTCCCAGGTCTCGGCGCCGTAGCAGCCCGCGTTCATCGCCAGCGCCCCGCCGACGGTGCCGGGAATGCCCGCGAGGAACTCGGCGCCTTCGAACCGATGGGTCGCGGCAAAGCGCGACACCTTCGGACTCGCCACGCCCGCTTCGGCGAAGACCAGCCCCTGGTGATCGACAGCGATGCCGTCGAGAGCGCCGTGGGTGAACACGATGGTGCCGCGCACGCCACCGTCCCGGACCAGCAGGTTGCTGCCGAGGCCGGCGAACCAGATCGGCTCGTCCGCCGGCGTGCCGGCGAGGAACACGCGCAGGTCGTCGAGGTCGGCCGGCCGATAGGTGCAGTCCGCCGGACCGCCGACACGCCAGCTCGTGTGGCGCCGCATCGGTTCGTTCGCGCGCCGTTCGCCGCGCAGGGCGAGAACTCGGGCTTCGGGCAGATCAGTCATGTTCATCCGTCACCGGCAATGCGCCGCCTCCGATGTCGCGAAGGCCCGCTCGTGGCGCCGTCCACTCGCATGAAGAAGGGCTGTGAGCTTCATGCCGCGGCCGCCGAATCGGGGAGGCACAGCAACGGCGGCACGTGACCGATCGACCCGGCGCCCATGGTCACGACGATGTCGCCGGGTTGCGCATGCTCAAGAATCGCCGCCGGCAGTTCCTTCCAGTTCTCGACAAACACCGGTTCGACCCGGCCGACGACCCGGACGGCGCGCGCCAGCGCGCGGCTGTCAGCGGCGACGATCGGCGCTTCGCCGGCGGCATATACCTCGGTCAGGAACAGGGCGTCGACCGTGGAGAGCACCTTCACGAAATCCTCGAACACATCGCGGGTCCGGGTGTATCGATGCGGCTGGAACACGAGGACCAATCGCCGGCCGGGAAACGCGCCGCGCACCGCGGCGAGGGTCGCGGCCATCTCGACCGGATGGTGCCCGTAGTCGTCGATCAGCGCGAAGCTGCCACCACCGGGGAGCGCGATGTCGCCATAGCGCTGGAACCGGCGGCCGACACCGCCGAATCCGGCAAGAGCGCGCAGGATGGCGTCGTCGGCTGCGCCGACCTCCATGGCGACGGCGATCGCCGCAAGCGCGTTGAGCACGTTGTGCACGCCAGGGAAGTTGAGCACCACCTCGAGTTCACGGGCCGGCGTCCCGTTGGCGGCGCGCTGCACGCGGAAGCGCATGCGGCCGCCATCGTGGACGATGTCGACCGCCCGCACCTGCGCATCCGCGGACAGGCCGTAGGTGGTGACCGGTTTGGTGACGAACGGGATGATGCTGCGCACGTTGGCGTCGTCGACGCAGAGCACCGCCATGCCGTAGAACGGAAGGCGCTGGAGGAAATCGACGAACGCCTGCCGCAGCCGCGCGAAGTCGTGGCCGTAGGTCTCCATGTGATCGGCGTCGATGTTGGTAACGACGCACAGCACGGGTGCCAGAAACAGAAACGACGCGTCGGATTCGTCGGCCTCGACGACGATGAATTCACCGCTGCCAAGCTTCGCGTGCGAGCCCGCCGCCTCCAGGCGTCCGCCGATCACAAAGGTCGGATCCATGCCTGCCTCGGCAAGGACGCTCGCGACGAGGCTGGTCGTGGTGGTCTTGCCGTGGGTGCCGGCGACCGCGATCCCCTGTTTAAGACGCATCAGCTCGGCGAGCATCAGCGCACGCGGCACGACCGGAATCTTATGCGCACGCGCCGCCACGACTTCCGGGTTATCGTCCTTCACCGCGCTCGACACGACCACCGCGTCGACCGCAGTGACATTTGCCGCGGCATGGCCCTGCATGACTTTGGCGCCCAGCCGTGCCAGGCGTTGCGTAACCGCGTTGGCGTTCAGATCGGAGCCGCTCACCTCGAAGCCGAGATTACAGAGCACCTCGGCAATGCCGCTCATGCCTGAGCCGCCGATCCCGACAAAATGCACGCGTTTGACTTTGTACTTCATGCGGCCCGCTTCATACATTCATCAGCGACGGATTGAGTTGCGTCCGGCTTCGCGACGCTGCGCGCCTTCTGCGCCATATCCAGCAGCGCTTCGCGCGTGAAACCGCGCAGCAATTCGGCGAGCCGTTGTGGCGTGAGCTCGTGTTGCGGCACCAGCACCGCCGCGCCAAGCTCGCTCAGGAATCGCGCGTTGTGCGTCTGGTGATCGTCAACCGCGTGCGGAAACGGTACCAGCACGCTGGCAATGCCGGCGGCTGCGATTTCGGCGATGGTCGACGCACCGGCGCGGCAGATAATCAAGTCCGCCGTCGCGTAGTGGGCCGGCATGTCCGCTATGAACGGCACCAGCGTCGCCGTGACGCCGGCACGCCGGTAGCTGGACTCGACCTCGGTCAGATGGCGCCCGCCCGACTGATGCGTCACGAGCGGTCGCTCGGCTTCCGCCAACAGCGCAAGCGCCTGCGGTACGGTCTCGTTCAATGCCTGGGCGCCGAGACTGCCGCCGATCACGGTGAGCCGCAATGCGCCGGAACGCGCACGGTAGCGCGCCGCCGGTGCGCCGAGTAAAGAAATTTCGCTGCGCACCGGATTGCCGGTCCAGATCACGGCGGTGCCGGCGCTGAATGCGGACGGAAATCCTGCCAGCACGCGATCCGCAAGTCTCGCGAGCACGCGATTGGCAAGTCCCGCAATCGAATTTTGTTCATGTATCACGAGCGGACGATTCAGGAGCGACGCCATCATGCCGCCCGGAAACGACACGTAACCGCCCATGCCAAGGACGACATCGGGACGGTGCGTGAAAATGGCCCGCGCGCTTTGCCAGAACGCGCGCAACAACTGCAGCGGCAACAGCGCGGCGCGCAGCACACCCTTGCCGCGCACGCCCGTCATGCTGACCCACGCCATCGTGTAGCCCTTGGGCGCGACGAGCGTCGCCTCCATGCCGACCCGCGTGCCGAGCCACACGACGTGCCAGCCGTGCGCGCGCAAATGCTCCGCCACCGACAAGGCAGGGAAGATATGGCCGCCCGTGCCGCCCGCCATGATCATGATCGTTCGTGAGGCGTGCGGCGTGCGGCGTGCGGGGTCCTCGCCACTCGCTGTACGCTGCGCGCTCTTCACTCCCGGCTCCTCGCTCATACCGCGAGCCCCCGCATCAACTGTCGGTTCTCCCAATCCACTCTGAGCAGCACGGCAAGCGCGCAGCAGTTGGCGGCGATGCCGCTGCCGCCGAACGACAAGAGCGGCAGCGTGAGGCCCTTGGTCGGCAGTACGCCCATGTTGACGCCCATGTTTATGATCGACTGCACACCGAGCCACAATCCGATGCCGTAGGCGACCAGCGCGGCAAAGCTGCGCTCAAGCGCCGCCGCCTGACGGCCGATCGCGAAGGCGCGCAGAACGATGGTCACGAACAGCGCAATCACCAGCGCAACGCCCGCGAAGCCGAGTTCCTCGGCGATCACCGCCAGCAGAAAATCGGTGTGCGCTTCGGGCAGGTAGAACAGCTTCTCGACGCTCGCGCCCAGGCCGACGCCGAACCACTCACCGCGTCCAAATGCGATCAGGGCGTGCGACAGCTGATAGCCTTTGCCAAACGGGTCGGCCCACGGATCCATGAAACCGACCACCCGCTGCAGGCGGTATGGCGACAACCAGACCAGCAGCACGAAGCCGACCAGCAGCAGCGCGATCAGGCCCGCAAACGGTTTCCAGTTCACGCCGCCGAGGAACAGGATCCCCATGGCGATCACCGTGATCACCGCAAACGCGCCAAAATCCGGCTCGCGCAGCAGGAGTCCGCCCACCATCAACATGACGACGAACAATGGCAGAAAGCCCTTCCGCAGGCTGTGCATGTCAGCCGCCTTGCGCACGGTATAGTCGGCGGCGTAGAGCACGGCAAAGAGTTTCATCAACTCGGACGGCTGCACGTTAAACAGATAAAGCGGCAGCCAGCGCTGGCTGCCGTTGACTTCGCGTCCGACGCCGGGAATCAGCACCAGCACCAACAAGCCTGCGCCCAGCATGAAAAGGTATAGCGCCGATTTTTGCCATAAGCGGGACGGCAGCTGGAACGCCATCGCCGCCAGCGCGATGCTCAGCGCGAGAAACACGGCGTGCCGGATCAGGTAGTACATGGGCTGCTGGCCCGTCACGCGGCTGCCTTCCGCGATGGCAATCGAGGACGAGTAGACCATCACCAGTCCGAGCGCGAGCAACGCGACGGCGCT
>JAYTTO010000050.1:0-12140 GCA_043744975.1 Betaproteobacteria bacterium
TGGGTTCCTCGGTTGACGTAGAACGAAGGAAGTGTAGTTGTTCCGCTCTTTGTGTGACGGGCCGCTGGACCTATCAGGTCATGTGACGTCGGCGGGATCGGAGAGTGATCCAAACAGTGGGAGGCCGAATTTTCTACTGACCGCCGGTCCGACACTCGCGGTCGTTCGACAGACGGGTTGCCGTTCGGCGGCCCGTCCTCCGCCGGTGGCCCGATCCGTGCCCGGAAGGCGGCATTTCCCGCCGTATCCGTGCCTGTGACGAACGCACCGGACGTCTTTCAGAAGGCGCTTCGCGACCTGTCGTAACGGCATGCGCGCGAGCTGCTGCAACAATTGGTGGAGATCGGCGCCGTGTGGGCGCGCGCACATTCCGCCGCATGCCCGCGACGCGCTCGCCACCTTGCAGAAGCTCGCCCACGACCTCGATGTGTCCGCGAGCATGCCCGGGGCACCCGGGCTGGCCGAACCGGCGCGCGAACTGGAGGCCGCGCTGCACTCCCTGCTGTAGGCCGGCGCTGCGGGGTCCGCGAATACCGTCGGCGCGCTCGGACCACTGGTCACCGCCGACCTGGCCCGGTACCGCGCCAAGGACAACGGCCGCAACCGGGTCGAGTGGTGGACCGGACCGCTGACGCCAGCCGACCCCGCCTCATAACATCCGCGCCAGGGGGCCGATCGAAGGACGGCTGGGTTACAACATCAAACGAAGGGACACAGGGTGCGCACGGCCGCTCCGAAGCGGCCTGTGGCCCCCCATGGGGGGGTGCCGACCGAAGGAAGGCTGGGGGGGGTCAAAAAATCTCCCACCAGGCCTTGCCGGCGCGGGGGTCGAGCAGCGTGGTCGTCGGGAAATTCAACTTGAGCAGCCGCTCGGAGTCCTTCTGCAGGTCGGTCAAGTCCATGGCGGCATACGACTTGACCAGAACGACGAACGCACGTTCCAGGGATGGCGCCTGCGGAAAGTTCTGGAGCGCGAACTGCGCCCGGTTGACCGCGGCAACGTACGCACGGCGCCGATAGTAATACTCGGCGACCTTCACCTCGGAACTCGCGAGCGCATTGACGAGGTATTGCATGCGCTTGACGGCGTCGGGCGAGTAGCGGCTGTCGGGGATTCGCGTGACCAGGTCGCGCAATGCATCGAACGACTCGCGCATCGCCTGCGGATCGCGGTCGGTCATGTCCTGGTTGGACAGCTTCGCCAGAATGCCGAGGTCCTCGTTGAACGAGACCAGGCCCTTCAGATAGTAGGCGTAGTCGACGTTGGGGCTGTTCGGATAGAGTTTGATGTAGCGCTCGCATGCCGCAATGGCGGAGGCCGGCTCGCGCTGCTTGTAGTAAGCGTACGCGACCTCGAGCTGGGACTGCTGGGCGAAGCGGCCGTAGGGAAACCGCGCCTCGAGCTTCTCGTAGAGCCCGATGGACTTCTTGTAGTTGCCGCCGTCCAACTCCGACTTGGCCTCGTTGTAGAGCCGATCGGGGCCCCACGCCTTGGTCACGTCGCGGGTTGGGCCGGACTTGCAGGCGCCGAGCAGCAACGCAATCAGTATTACCGCTACACTTGGTCTCATGTCTTCCGCCGAAAAAACGCGAGCGGATTATAGCTTGCCACCCGCAGCGATCGCGGTCCGCTTTGCGGTACCCGAGAACTGCGCGGGCATGCGGCTCGACCAGGTCCTCGCGCAACTGCTGCCGCAACACTCGCGCAGCCGGCTCCAGGCGTGGTTGGGCGACGGCCGCATCCGCCTCGACGGCGCGGCCGCGCCGTCGAAGCGCAAGGTATGGGGGGGCGAGCGCATCGAGATCGATGCGCCGCCGGAATCCGCGCACGGCGACGATCTCGCGGAGGATATCGCGCTGACCGTGGTGCACGAGGATGCCGATCTCCTTGTGATCGACAAGCCGGCCGGCCTGGTCGTCCATCCGGGCAACGGCAATCGCACTGGCACGCTCCTCAACGCCCTGCTCGCCCGCCATCCGGCACAGGCGCAGCTGCCTCGCGCCGGAATCGTGCATCGCCTGGACAAGGACACCAGCGGTCTCATGGTCGTCGCCCGGACTGCCGAAGCACAGACCGCCCTGGTGCGGCAGCTCCAGGCGCACAGCGTCTCACGCACCTATCTGGCGGTCGCCGCCGGCGAGCTGAAGCAAGACTGCCGCATCGAGGCGCCGGTCGGGCGGCACCCGACGCTGCGCACGCGCATGGCCGTGGTCGGATCGGGCAAGCCGGCGGTGACCCACGTCCACGTGCGGCAGCGCGGCGGCGGCTGGACGCTGATCGAATGCAGTCTTGAGACCGGCCGCACGCACCAGATTCGCGTCCATCTCGATTCCATCGGCCACCCGCTGCTGGGCGATCCGGTCTATGGCGCAGGCCGGCGCGCCCGGCTCGCGGGCGGTGCCGGCGCGACATTCTCCCGGCAGGCGCTGCATGCCTGGCGCCTGGCGCTCGATCATCCGGCAAGTCACGACCGTTGCAGCTGGCAGGCCGAACCGCCGACCGATTTCATCGCCCTGCTGGCCGAACTCCGCGCCGGCAACGCGGGCCCCAGCCCGCCGGCGTCGGCAGCGCCAAGATGACCACCAGCCTCGACGGCACGCTCGTCGTTCCCGACTGGCCGGTGGCATCGTCGGTGCGGGCGCTGGTCACCACGCGTGCGGGTGGATCGAGCACCGGGCGCTACGCCAGCCTGAACCTCGGCATCGCCGTGGGCGACGACCCGCAGACGGTCGACCGCAACCGGGCGTTGCTGACATTGGCGCTGCCATCCGCCCCGCGCTGGCTGCATCAGGTGCACGGGACGACGGTCGTCGATGCCGCGGCGGTCGGCGCCCCGGTGGCTGCCGATGCGAGCGTCGCACGCGATCCGGGTGTGGTGTGCGCGGTCCAGGTGGCCGACTGCCTGCCGATACTCCTGGCGCATCCCGATGGCAAGGTGGTGGGCGCGGCCCACGCCGGCTGGCGCGGACTGGCCGGCGGCGTGATCGAGGCAACGATCGCCCGGCTCGGTGTCGCGCCGCAGGAACTGGTGGCATGGCTCGGACCGGCCATCGGACCCCAGGCCTTCGAAGTCGGCGCGGACGTCCTGCGGGCCTTCACGGACCACGACCCGGGTGCGGTCGAGGCGTTCCGTCCCCACGACGCTCGCGACGGCAAGTGGTTCGCCGACATCTTCGTGCTGGCGCGCCGACGCCTGCACGGCGCCGGCGTGCAGGCGATCCACGGCGGCGGCCTCTGCACCGTCGGCGATCCCGCGCGGTTCTTCTCGCATCGCCGGGATGGCGTCACCGGGCGCATGGCAGCCCTGATATGGATCGAGCGCGAGCGCATCTGATCCGGGTTTGCCGGTCGGGGTCTATATACTCGCGCCCTTTCCGGCCCTGATCACAATGCCGAGTTTCTTCTGGATCCTCATCGCCTGCACTGCCGGCGGTGTGCTGTCCGTCATCCTCGCCGCGCTGCTGTCGCTCGGCGCCAGCGCCCGGCGCATCCCGCTGCTGGTGAGCTTCGCCGTCGGCGCGCTGCTCGGGGCGGTGTTCCTCGAGATCCTGCCATACGCGTTCTCGCGGACGCCGGCGCCATCCACGGTCACGGCGCAATTGCTTGGCGGGATCCTCCTGTTTTTCATGCTCGAGAAGCTGGTGCTGTGGCGCCACAGCCACGGGCACGAGCCAGTCCAGGCGCACGCCCACGACCACGGCCGCAGCGGCGCGCTCATCCTGATCGGCGACACGTTCCACAATTTCGTCGACGGCGTGCTGATCGCGGCAGCGTTCGTGGCCGATTTCCACCTCGGCGTCATCACCGCGCTCGCCATCGTGGTACACGAGATCCCGCAGGAGCTGTCGAGCTTCCTGATCCTGCTCCACTCCGGGTTCTCCCGGCGCCGTGCGCTCTTCTACAACCTGCTCTCGGGGCTGGCGATGCTGCTGGGCGGGATGCTGGCCTCGGCCGCCCACGAGTCGCTGCAGGCCTGGGTGCCGGCGATGGTGGCAATGGCGGCCGCGAGCATGCTCTACGTGGCGGTGGCCGATCTCATCCCCGGCCTGCAAAGGCGCCTGCAGATCGCGGACACCCTGCAGCAGATGGCGCTGATCGGGCTGGGTGTCGGATCGATCTGGCTGATGGGCAACTTGCTGGGCCACGCCGCCCACTGACCGTCGCAGGCCTGGGCCCATGCTAGTGTCGGGGTGGCGTGTCGCTGTCGCTGTCGACGGGCGTTTCCGGCACCGGCCGCGTCGCGGCAACTGCCGCCCTTGCCGCATCGCGCCGTCGCCGCGGCCCGCCGAACAGCCACAGCAGGAGCGCGAGTGGGCCGAGGCCGTAGGCGAGGAAGGTGAGCACGCCGGCGGTGATGCTGCGTTCGGTCGCCGCCATGAGAACGGTGACGTACAACCAGGCGATGGCGACGATGTACAAGGCAGGCGACCATTGGCTTTGACGCGGAGACGATGATCGCCGGGCAGGGATGAGCGACGCAACCAAAGATTCCGATCCGGGCCTCGACGCCATGATCGAACGCTTGCTGGCGACGCTCCGACCGGCGCTGGCCGAGGGTGGCCCCGCCTTCGCCGAGCTGACGGCGGCGATGCTGACCTCGCTCCGGAAATCTCCGGTGCAACTGGAACTTATCCTGCAGGATTTCTACCAGGGCCAGATTGCGCTGTGGCAGCGCTGGCTGCTGCCTTCGCAACCAGCGCAGGACGGCCTCACTGCCTCGCCGGATCTCGACACCGGGGTGCCGCCGTTCTTCGGCTTCCTCCAGGATCAACACCTGGTGTGGGAGCGCTGGACGGAAAAATTTGCGGCGACCCTCGATGCGCGCGACGATCGGCAGCGGCGGTTGCGGTTCCTGATTCGCCAGTGGAGCGCCGCCGCCGCGCCGGGCAACTTCCTGGCGACCAATGCCGAGGCGCTGCACGCCGCCGTCGCGAGCCGGGGCAGCAGCCTCGCCCAGGGGCTCGCACGGCTGCAGGCGGATGCCGACCTCGGAAGGGTCACGATGAGCAGCGTGTCCGACTTCACCGTCGGCCGCGATCTCGGCGCCACCGCCGGCGCCGTGGTGCTGGAGAACGCGGTGATGCAACTGATCCACTACCGTCCGCGTGCGGCACGCGTGGCATCGCGACCGCTGGTGATGGTTCCGCCCTTCATCAACAAGTTCTACGTCCTCGACCTGCGCCCCGGGCGCTCGCTGGTGGAGTGGGCACTTGACCAGGGCTGGCAGGTGTTCATGATCTCGTGGCGCAACGCAGGTGAAACGATGGCGACCGCCACCTGGGACGACTTCGTGCGCGATGGCGTGCTGGCGGCGATCGACGCTGCACTCGAGATCACCCGCGGCGATGGCGCCAACGTGCTCGGCTACTGTGTCGGCGGCACCCTCGCCGCATGTGCCGCCGGCGTCGACGCCGCCGGGCCCGGCAAGCGCATTTCGAGCCTTACGCTGCTCGCCACGCTGCTCGACTACGCGGATCCGGGCGACATCGGGGTCTACATCGACGAGCGCTCGGTGCGCGAGGTCGAGGCCCGGTTCGGGGCCGGCGGGATCGTGCCCGCGGCGGACGTGGCCAACGCCTTCGCCAGCCTGCGGCCGCGCGAACTGATCTGGGAGGTCGTGGCCAACAACTATCTGCTCGGTCGCCAGCCAGTGGCCTCCGAGCTGCTGTACTGGAACGACGACGGGACCGACGTCCCGGGCCCCCTGTATGCTTGGTACCTGCGGCATCTGTACCTGATGAACCGGCTTTGCCGGCCGCGCGGCGTCGACGTATGCGGGGTGCCGATCGCGCTCTCGACGATCCGCGTCCCGACCTATGTGTTCGCGGCGCGTGACGACCATATCGTCCCCTGGGCATCGGCCTTCGAATCGATGGCGCTCCTGGGTGGTGCGCACCGGTTCGTCCTCGGCGAGAACGGACACATCGGCGGGGTCGTGAATCCGCCGGCGCGCAACCGTCACGGCTACTGGACGGCGGAGGTCGGCAGCGCCAATGCGGCAGACTGGCTGGCGTCCGCGCAACACAACCGCGGCAGTTGGTGGCAAGATTGGAGCATCTGGCTGAAGACCCACGCCGGACGGATGAAGGCGGCGTCGGCGCGCACTGGGAGCCGTCGCCACCTGCCGATCGAGGAGGCGCCCGGTCGATACGTGCTCGAGCGGGCAGCAGTCGTACGCAAGGCAACGGCCGGGCCGGGTGCCGCCGCCGCCACAACAAGAAACCAAGAGGGAGAAGCAGAATGAAGAAAAAAAACGTGCTGGTAACCGGTGGCATGGGCGGATTGGGCGAATCGATCTGCACCAAAATGGCGGACGCGGGCTACCACGTCGTGGTCACTTACTCGCCGTCGAACAAGACCTCGGGCGAATGGCTGGCCGGCATGAAGCAGCGCGGCTACGACTTCATCGGCGTCGTGTGCGACGTCGGTGATTTCGACTCGTGCGTGCAGGCCGTCCGGGACATCGAGCAGCAGGTTGGCCCGGTGGACGTGCTGGTCAACAACGCCGGCATCACCCGCGACATGACCTTCAAGAAGATGGGCAAGGCCGACTGGGATGTCGTGATGCGGACCAATCTCGACAGCTGCTTCAACATGTGCAAGCAGGTCGTCGACGGCATGGTGGAACGTGGCTGGGGGCGCGTCATCAACGTCTCGTCGGTCAACGGCCAGAAAGGCGCGTTCGGACAGACCAACTACTCGGCGGCCAAGGCCGGCATGCACGGATTCACCAAGGCGCTCGCGCTCGAAGTGGCGAAGAAAGGCGTGACGGTCAACACGATCTCCCCCGGCTACATCGGCACGAAGATGGTGACCGCGATCCCGCAGGACATTCTCGATGCGAAGATCCTGCCTCAGATCCCGGTAGGCCGACTCGGCAAGCCCGAGGAAGTCGCCGGATTGATCATCTACCTGGCTTCGGATGAGGCAGCCTTCGTCTCGGGCGCCAACATCGCCATCAATGGCGGCCAGCACATGCAGTGACGATCTGGCGGAAGACGGCGGAGAAGGCAAAAAAAACCCCGGTAGTTGCCTACCGGGGTGGAACCCTTATCTTTCGATAAAGGGGGAGGAGCCGTTCAGAGCGGGGCCTTGCCTACCGCTCCCTGCTGATCGCCCGGCGCCCGTTCGGGCTACCGTTCGACTCGCCGTGTTCTGTCGGTCCGCAGCATGCAACTCGACCTGCGCGGGACGTTTGGCGTCGAGCCGCTGCCTGTCAATGTTCCTTGCCAACCTGTCACTGCCCCACCGGCTGACAGCGGATGCTTCAGTGCGGCACCACAAAATTCTCTGACATCAGCACCGTGACCATTGATTCGCCGTGACATTATTCTTTGCCGAGCAACGAAGCGGAGGTCGTTTGATGCGATGCACAATCCGATGCTAATCATGACCTGAATGGCTGTCAACGATTTCTTTGCGCGTCGCACCATGCATCGGTTAAAGTCGTTAAACCACGCCTTGACAGGCGTTGTAGACGGGGGCGATTTGGACAGCCGCTCAAAGCCGTCGAATTCATCCACAAGACGCGAGGGCTGCAAATGGCAGAGGACATTCGCCTCATCAAGAAGTATCCGAACCGCCGGCTCTACGACACCGCGACCAGCAGCTACATCACGCTGAGCGACGTCAAGGCCCTGGTGATCGAAGCCGTGGCGTTCAAGGTGGTCGACGCCAAGTCCGGCGAGGATCTGACGCGCTCCATCCTGATGCAGATCATCCTGGAGGAGGAAAGCGCGGGCACACCGATGTTCTCGTCCGACATGCTGACGCAGGTGATCCGCTTCTACGGCCATGCCATGCAGGGCATGATGGGCAGCTACCTGGAAAAGAACATCCAGACCTTCATGGAGATGCAGCGCCGTCTCCAGGAACAGTCGCTGACCAAGTTCGGTGACAACCCGATCATCGGCTCCGATGCCTGGACGCAGTTCGTGAAGATGCAGGGGCCGGCGATCCAGGGCCTCATGGGCACCTACCTCGAACAGAGCGCCGCGACCTTCGTCGACATGCAACAGCAGTTGAAGAAGCAGGCGAGCACGATGTTGTCGGCGTTCCCGTTTCCCGCGTTCGGCGTGCCGGCAGGCGCCGACGGCAGCGCCGACAAGGGGTGAGCAGGCCCATCTCATCCTTCTCGCCGCGCATCCGCGCTGACCGGCACCGGCAGGTGCAGGCGGCGCCGCGGGTCGGATTCGTCTCGCTGGGTTGCCCGAAGGCGCTGGTCGATTCGGAGCAGATCGTCACGCGCCTGCGTGCCGAGGGCTACGACATATCGCCCAGCTACGAGGGTGCCGATCTGGTGATCGTCAACACCTGCGGCTTCATCGACTCGGCAGTCGCCGAATCGCTCGACGCCATCGGCGAGGCGCTCGCCGCGAATGGCAAGGTCGTCGTCACCGGTTGCCTCGGCGCCCAAGGCGACGTGGTCCGGGCGGCCCATCCGGCCGTGCTCGCGGTCACCGGCCCGCATGCGACCGAGGCAGTGATGGACGCGGTGCACATCCACCTGCCGAAGCCACACGACCCGTTCCTCGACCTGGTGCCGCCCCAGGGGATCAAACTGACGCCCAGGCACTACGCCTATCTCAAGATCTCGGAAGGCTGCAACCATCGTTGCACCTTCTGCATCATCCCGTCGATGCGGGGCGACCTGGTCAGCCGGCCGGTCGGCGAAGTGCTGCAGGATGCCGAGAATCTGGTGAAGGCTGGCGTCAAGGAACTGCTGGTGGTATCGCAGGATACGAGTGCCTACGGGGTCGACGTGAAGTACCGGAGCGGTTTCTGGAAGGGCCGGCCGGTGAAGACGCGCATGACGGAACTGGTGCGGCAGATGGGCGAACTCGACGTCTGGGTGCGCCTGCATTACGTCTACCCGTATCCGCACGTGGACGAAGTGATTCCGCTGATGGCCGAAGGCCGGGTCGTGCCGTATCTCGATGTGCCGTTCCAGCATGCGAATGCGCGCATCCTGAAGCTCATGAAGCGGCCTGCCGCCGCGGAAGACAATCTCGCGCGCGTACGTGCTTGGCGGGCGATCTGCCCGGACCTGACGGTGCGGTCGACCTTCATCGTCGGCTTTCCCGGTGAGACCGAAGCCGAGTTCGAGGAGCTGCTGGCGTTCCTCGACGAGGCGCAGCTCGATCGCGTCGGCTGCTTCGCCTACTCGCCGGTTGCGGGAGCCGCCGCCAACGGCCTGCCGGATCCCGTGCCCGAGGCGGTCAAGCAGGAGCGCCGGGCGCGGCTCATGCAGGCCCAGGAGCGAATCTCGGCACGGCGGCTGGCGCGCTGGATCGGGCGCGAGATCGATGTCCTGGTCGACAAGGTCGATGGCAATACTGCACTCGCACGCAGTACCGCCGATGCTCCCGAGATCGACGGGCGGGTGCACGTGTCGCAGGCCCGGTGGCTGCGGACGGGGCATTTCGCGCGGGTCAGAGTGACCGGCGCGGACGAGCACGACCTGTTCGCGGATTCGCTTACGGTTTGACGACCTACTGGCGCCGCCTGCAGCACTGGGCGGCGCGGCTCCGGCGCGACGTGCTGACCCTCTGGTTCGCCGGACGCGATCCCGGCACCCCGACTGCCGCGAAACTGGTCGCGATCGCGATCGCCGCCTATGCGTTCAGTCCGATCGACCTGATCCCCGACTTCATCCCGGTGCTGGGCATGCTCGACGAGGTGATCCTGCTGCCGCTGGCGATCGCCTTCTGCCTGCGCCTGATTCCGCCGGCGATCGTGTTGCAATGCCGGGAGCGCGCGGATGAATGGTTCGCGGATCGGCGCGACCGGCCACGCAGCGTGGTCGCCGCCGTGGTGATCGCCTCGATCTGGATTGCGGTCGCGGCATGCGCCGGGTACATCTGGCGGCACGCATGACCCGGTGTCAGGCGCGCCCTGCTCGACCCGGGCGGCGTTCTGCTGCGTCGTCGAATCGAGCGGCGTGACGGCGTTGGTGACAACGCCTATGCCCTTGGTCTGCTCGCCGGCGGCGGTACCGATCTCGCCGATCAGATCGGTGACACGCTGCACCTGGTCGACGATGTCCTGCATCGTGTTGCCCGCCCGGGACCCGGGTGCGGCGCCGGTCCCGACCTTGGCGACGCTGTGGCCGATGCGGCCGTTGATCTCCCACGCGGCCGTCGCCGAGCAGCCGGGCCCGGCTGCGAATCTTGCTCACCACGACAGCGATCCCTGGTTCCTGTTCGCCCGCGCAGGCTCTCAGTGGAACAGAACCACAGCCTTTTGGAATGTCATCCAGATACCCCAAGCCATCGGAATGCCGACCAGCACCCAGAACCCGGCCACCAGCGCCGGGCTGCTCGGCGCATCGTCGCCGCCGGCTGCGGCAGTTCCGACCGCAGTCTGGCGCGCCTTGTCGTGCGCGAGCTGTCGCTCGACCGCGAGTTCCGCGTCGGTCATGAACCATTTGGCCGCGACCGGCCGCACCAGCAGGTTGCAAACGAAACCGCCGATCAGCAACCCCGCCAGCAGGTACATCGTGGCGTCGTACGCCGCGGCCTTGGGAACGCCGGCGTGGATCTGCGCGTCGTTGATGTAGTTGACCAGCACGGGGCCCAAGATTCCCGCGACCGACCATGCAGTCAGCAGGCGGCCGTGAATCGCGCCCACCATCTGGGTCCCGAACATGTCGGCCAGATAGGCCGGGATGGTCGCGAACCCGCCGCCGTACATGGTCAGGATGATGCAGAACAGGCCGACGAACAGGGCGACGCTGCCGCTGTGACCGGCGGACGGTGCAGAGGCGTAGAGGGTGAAGCCGAGCGCGAAGAACACGAAGTACGTGACCTTGCGGCCGATCAGGTCCGACAGCGATGCCCATACGAAACGCCCGCCGATGTTGAAGAGGCTCAGCAGCCCGGTGAATCCGGCGGCGATGGCGGCGACCTGCCCCAACTGTTCCTTGGAGAGTTGGTCGAACCGCAGATCGAGGCCGATCAGGCGGCCGGCGAATATCTCCTGCAGCATCGGGGACGCCATACCGATGACGCCGATGCCGGCGGATACGTTGAGGCACAGCACACCCCACAGCAGCCAGAATTGCGGGGTCCGCCAGGCCTTGTTCAGATGCACGTGCCGGGACGTGATCATCGCGTTGGTCGCCTGTGTCGCGGGCGGCGTCCACCCGGCCGGTTTCCATCCTGTCGGCGGCACCCGGTACGCCAGCGCGCCGATGATCATGAAGACGAAGTAGATCGCCGCCATCGTCAGGAAGGTCTGCCACACGCCGACCGAGCTGGCGCTCGCGTAGGCCTTCATCAGCTTGTCCGCCAGTGGCGAACCGATCATGGCACCACCGCCGAAACCCATGATCGCCATGCCCGTGGCCATGCCGCGCCGGTCGGGAAACCACTTGATGAGCGTCGACACGGGCGAGATGTAGCCCAGTCCGAGACCGATCCCGCCGATGAACCCCGAGCCGATCCACATCAGCCAGAGCTGATGGGTGTAGACACCGAAAGCCGATATTGCCAGACCGCCGCACCAGCACACTGCAGAGACAAACCCGGCTTTGCGCGGACCAGCGTGCTCGAGCCACCCACCGAACAATGCAGCGCTCAAGCCCAGCACGAGAAAGAACAGCGTGAACATCCATCCGAGAATGGGCTTGTCCCAATCGCAGGTCGTGGTGACCAGTTTTTCGATCCAGGAGACGTCAGGCCCACAAGCCACCGACGCGGTGATGCCGATTGCCTTGGTCAGCGGCAGCCAGAAGACCGAGAATCCATAGGCCATGCCGATGCAGAGGTGGATGCAAAGCGCGGCCGGTGGCACCAGCCAGCGATTGAACCCCGGCCCGGCAATCGTGTTCTCCTTGTCCAGAAACCCAGCCATGCCGCGCCCTCCCGCGATGATCCTGTTTGTCGGCCGGCTGTCATATGCAATGCTCTGCAGCAGCCATTACCGCCCCGCATCGGTATTGCAGCACGTTCCGGAGCGAGGGCGATGATACCGGCGTGAGGCACAGCCGAACAGGGCGTGCCGCCAAGATGGGGTACCGCATATGTCGAATCCGGAAAACATCGAAACAGCGGTCACCGGCATCATTCTCGCCGGTGGCCGGGGCCAGCGCATGGGCGGCGTGGACAAAGGCTTGGCGATGCTCGGCGACCGCACGATG
>JAYTTO010000051.1:0-5326 GCA_043744975.1 Betaproteobacteria bacterium
TGGTTCCGGCGGCCTCGGCTGCCGGTTCCACACGACGAGATCCGCAACGCCGAGGTTCGCGGCTACCTCGAAGCGGAGTGCGCGCAATACCTGCAGGACGTGTGGAACCTGCTGGACTGCCGCTTCCTGCCCGCCGCTCCCTGGGCGATCGCGCGCGCCGAGCTCAAGGCCTCTCAGCTCGCGCTCGCCCGGTCGGTCGGCTTCGAACTGCCGCCGACCCTGGTGTCGAACAGCCCGGATGCCTTCCTGGACTTCCACCTCGCCCATGGGGGGCAGGTGATCAGCAAGATCCCGGGCCCGGCGTTCAACCGCCATCTGAGTGAACGCTTCGCACGCTACACCGAGGTCGTGGCCCGGCAAGACCTCGGCTACGCGGACAGCGTGCGCTTCGGGCCGGCCATCTTCCAGGCCTACGTGCCCAAGCGGGTCGAGTTGCGCATCACGGTCGTCGGGGCGCAGGTGTTCGCCGCCGAGATCCACTCGCAGGCCAGCCGCCGCACGCAGCACGATTGGCGCCGCTACGACCTCGACCACACGCGGCATCTGCCGCACGCCTTGCCTGCCGAGGTGGAGCACTGCTGCGTGCGGCTCGTCGAACGGCTCGGCCTGTGCTACGGCGCCATCGACATGGTCCTCACGCCCGACGGCCGCTACGTCTTCCTCGAGATCAATCCGAACGGCCAGTTCCTGTGGATCGAGAAGCTGACCGGCCTGCCGATCAGCGATGCCATCTGCGACCTGCTGATGGCGCCTCGCCCGTCGCCTGCCCATGCGACGCCTGTTTGCGTGGAGAACATCGGAGCTTTCGCATGACAGACGCTCGAGCCGAACTGGTGATGGACACCATCGATTGTCTGATGGCCGTGAGCGGCACGGCGGTCGACCCCGAGGACGCGGCCACGCGCTTGCATCGGGTCGAGGCGCGCCACCCGCAGACGCGGCTGCGCCTGCTCTGGCAGACCCTGGGCACCGACGAATGCTTCCACTACGACGCCCTGCTGCGTCTGCCCGAGGGCGGGACGCTGTCGCTCGGCTACTCGCCGGCTCAGGCCTTGCCGTGGCTGCTGCACGGCGCACGCCGCTGGAGCGATGCGGATCTGCTTCGCGTCGGGGACTTCGTCCTGACCGTCGATCATGCGATCGCCCACCTCGACGGTCTGTCGGAAGGCGGCACCCTGGCGCAGCGCCTGATCGACGCCTGCCTGGTGAAGGAGGAACTGACGCGCTGCCCGGTCGAGGTCGGCGATGCCGAACTCCAGCGAGCGATGGATGGATTCCGGCGCGCCCAGCGGCTCTTCAGCGCCGCCGACACGCAGCGCTGGCTGCAACGCAATGGCCTCACGCATGCCGATCTCGAACGCCGGGTGGCGGACCATGCCGCGGTGGCGCTGCTTCGCGAGCGCCTGACCGCCGGCCGGGTGACCGGGTATTTCGAGCAGCACCATGTCGAGTTCGACCGTGCCTGCATCGCGTCGATCGGCTTCTCCGACCCGGCAGCGGCGCAGCAGGCACGCGCGCGCATCCAGGCCGGCAAGCTCGATTTCTTCGAGGCAGCACAGTCCCGCTGGCTCGAGCAGGCCGCGAGCGGCGAAGACGAGCCGACCTCGGGCCTGTTTCGAACCTTGCGGCGAGGCCGCCTGCCGACACCGTTGAGTGCGGCGGTCTTCGCGGCGACCGCGGGCGAGTGGGTGGGGCCGATCGATGCGGACGAAGGCTGCAGCGTGGTGCGCGTGCTCCGATTCATCCCGGCAAGCTTGGACGACGGCACCCGCGCGACGATCCAGCGCCTTCTGTTCGATGACTGGCTGCAGCAGCAGTGCGAGTCCGCGGACATCGAGTGGCACCGCGGGCGGGGCCGGCGGTGAGCCGCGACGCGGCCATGGTCGTGCCGCTGTTTCGCAGCGAGGTGCTGCAACAGGCGGGCGCACGCAAATACGGCACGGTGCTGCTGGCCCGACCGGTCTCGTTTGCCTGGCTGAGCATCGGCTTGGGCGCCGTCACGGTCGCCATCGTGGTTTTTCTGGCCTGCGCCCATGTCACCCGCAAGGCGCAGGTGTCCGGCGTGCTGCAGCCTTCGAAGGGGCTGATTCGCGTCATGCCCACGCAAGCCGGCGTGGTCTCCGAATGCCGGGTGAGCGAAGGCCAATCGGTGCGCGCCGGGCAGGTGCTCTGCGTCGTCAACAGCGAGCACGCCAGCGCCACCCGAGGCGACGCGGGCCTGACCATCTCGGCCTTGCTGCAATCGCGTCGCGACAGCCTGCTTGCCGAGCAGGAACAACAGCGCAGGCAGGTGATGCAACGCATCGCCGGGGCTCAACTCCGGGCCGACCAGCTTGCCGATGAAGGCCGCCGGGTCGACGAACAGATCGCCCTGCAACAACGCCGGGTGAGCCTGGCCGACGAGGCCATGCTTCGCTACGCGGACCTGCAGGCGTCCAACTTCGTCTCGCGCGCACAGGTGCAGGAGCGCCAGACCGATCAGCTCGACCAGCGCCAGCGCCTGGCGGACCTGCAGCGCTCACGCGCCGCCCTTGCCCGGGACGCCACGACCGCGATCGGTGAGGTGCGCGATCTGCGGCTGCAGACGCAGCGCGATCGACAGACCGCCTTGCGCACGCTGGCGAGTCTCGACCAGGAACTGGTCGAGAACGAGGTGCGCCGCGAGATCGAAGTCCGGGCCCCGCAGGACGGCACCGTCACCGCCATCACGGCGCAGCGGGGGCAGGGCGTCTCCGGCAACCAGGCGCTCGCATCGATACTTCCTGCGGGCTCCGAGCTCGAGGCCGAGCTGTATGTGCCATCGCGCTCCGCGGGCTTCGTCAAGTCGGGCATGGAGGTGCTGCTGCGCTACCAGGCCTTCCCGTTCCAGAAGTTCGGCCAGTTCCGCGGCGTCGTGCGTGAGGTGTCGGGCACCAGCCTGCGCCCCGACGACATCGGGGAGCCGCGGGCCGTGGGCAGTGCGGCAGAGCCGCTGTACCGCGTGCGTGTCGCGCTCGAACGGCAGACCGTAACGGCCTACGGCGCCGAGCAGAACCTGCGGTCGGGCATGGCGATCGATGCCAGCGTCCTGCTGGACAGACGGCGCCTGTACGAATGGGTGCTCGAGCCCTTGTTCTCCATCAGCGGGCGCTCGTGACATGAATGCATCGCCCTCTCTTGCCTTTCGTTTCTGGACCGGCCGGCGCCTGCCGCTCCTGCTGCAGACCGAGGCCGCCGAATGTGGCCTGGCCTGCCTGGCGATGGTCGCGAGCCACTGGGGCCATCGCATCGACCTGGCGGCCATGCGCCGGCGCTTCTCGGTGTCGCTCAAGGGTGCCACGCTGAAGAGCCTGATCGGCATGGCACAGGCATTGGGGTTGCAGTCGCGCCCGGTCAAGCTCGAACCGGCGCAATTGCGGGACCTCCGCCTGCCGTGCATCCTGCACTGGGACATGAACCACTTCGTCGTGCTCAAGGAGATGCACCGCGCGACACTGGTGATCCACGACCCGGCGGTCGGCGAGCGGCATCTCGCGCTCGAAGAGGCGTCCCGGCACTTCACCGGTGTGGCGCTCGAACTCGCGCCGGGCGCGACCTTCGAGAAGGCCGAAGAGACCGAACGCTTCACGCTGCTCTCGCTCATGGGCCGGGTCGTCGGCCTGAAGCGCGGCCTCGCGCAGCTGTTGCTGCTGGGCATCGCGATGGAAGCCTGCGCCCTGATCGCGCCGTTCTACCTGCAGTGGCTGGTCGACGAGGCGCTGGTGGCCGCCGATCGCGACCTCGTCAGCGTGCTCGGCATGGGGTTCCTTCTGCTGGTGCTGGTGCAGGCGGCGACGAGCGCGGTCCGCTCCTGGGTCACGACCGTGCTCGCCACGAGCCTGAACTTCCAGTGGCTCGGCAACGTCTTCGCGCACCTGATGAAGCTGCCCTTGGCGTATTTCGAGAAAAGGCATCTGGGCGACATCGTCTCTCGATTCGGTTCCATCCACGCGGTTCAGAAGAGCCTGACGACGCAGTTCGCCGAAGGGGTGATCGACGGCTTGCTGGTCATCGGAACGCTGGCCGTGATGCTCTTGTACAGCCTCCAGCTCACCGCCGTGGCTGGCCTGGCGGCGGGCGTGTACGCGCTGCTTCGTGCGACGGTCTTCGCCTCCCTGCGCGAGGCCACTGCGGAACAGATCATCCACGCCGCCAAGCAGCAGACGCATTTCCTGGAGTCGGTCCGGGGCGTTCAAAGCGTGCGGCTGTTCGATCGCGTGCAGGAGCGGCAGTCGAGCTGGTCGAACATCCTGGCCGACCAGTTCAACGCCGAGCTCCGCATCGCCAGGCTCTCGCTGTCGTGCCAGACGGTCAACACGCTGTTGTTCGGCGCCGAACGGGTGATCATCGTCTGGCTGGCCGCGGTCGCCGTACTGGACGGGAGATTCTCGGTCGGCATGCTGTTCGCCTTCATCAGCTACAAGGACCAGTTCAGCCAGCGCATCGCCGCCCTCGTCGACAAGCTCTTCGAGCTGCGCATGCTGCGGCTGCACGGCGAACGCATCGCCGACATCGTGCGGACCTCGGCCGAGGAGGAGATCCAGGATCCCGAGCTCGACCTGCAGCAGGTCGAGCCGAGCATCGAAGTACGGAACCTGTCGTTCCGCTATGCCGATGGCGAGGCCTTCGTGCTGAAGGACCTGAACCTCGTGGTGCCGGCGGGCCAATGCATCGCGATTTCCGGAGCGTCGGGCTGCGGCAAGACGACGCTGCTCAAGCTGCTGCTCGGCGTGCTGGAGCCCACGTGCGGCGAGATCCTGATCGGCGGCATCGGCATCAAGCACCTCGGGCTGGGCAACTACCGGCGGCTGGTCGGCACCGTCATGCAGGAAGACCCGCTCTTCTCGGGATCGATCGCCGACAACATCAGCTTCTTCGACCCGGCGGCCAGCGGGTCGCGCATCGAGGCCTGCGCATCGCAGGCCGTCGTCCACGACGAGATCGCGGCGATGCCGATGGCCTACAACACGCTGATCGGCGACATCGGCAGCGGCCTGTCGGGCGGGCAGAAGCAGCGCATCCTGCTGGCGCGTGCGCTCTACAAGAACCCCAGGCTGCTGGTGCTCGACGAGGCCACTAGCCACCTCGACATCGGCAACGAACAGTTGGTGAATGCGGCGATCGCCCGCACGGCCTTGACCCGCATCGTGGTGGCGCATCGTCCCGACACGATCGCGATGGCCCAGCGGGTGGTCGTGCTCGAGAACGGGCGCATCGTGCGCGATCTGGAGCAGCCGTCCGCCCCGTCGTCGGAGCCGGTCCGCATGGAACGGCGGGGCGCGGCCTCGGAGCATTGACGGGTGGCGTG
>JAYTTO010000052.1:0-1630 GCA_043744975.1 Betaproteobacteria bacterium
GAGACCGGCCGGGTCGTGCGCGGCGGCCCGGCCGCCGACATCCGCGACGACGAGACCGTCCGCCGTTCCTACCTCGGTTACTGAATCCGAAAAGATGGAAGCGTTTCTGCATCAGTTCTTCTCGGGCATCGCCACCGGCGGCATTTACGCCAGCGTCGCGCTGGCGCTGGTGATGATCTACCAGGCCACGCACCACATCAATTTCGCGCAGGGCGAGATGGCGATGTTCTCGACCTATCTCGCGTGGACGATGATCGCGGCCGGCATCCCCTATTGGATTGCCTTTGCGCTCACGGTCGGCATCTCGTTCGTGCTCGGCGTCGTGATCGAGCGCGTGATCATCCGGCCGGTCGAGCACGCGCCGGTGCTGTCGGTGGTGATCGTGTTCATCGCGCTGCTCGTGATCCTGAACAGTCTCGCCGGCTGGATCTTCAGCTACACGATCAAGGCGTTCCCGAGCCCGTTCGAGAACGTGCTGCCCGGCAACGCGTTCATGTCGCCGCACGAGCTCGGCACCATCGGCGTCACTCTGGTGGTGCTGGCGTTGCTGTACTCATTCTTCCGCTTCACCTCGCTCGGACTGGCGATGCGCGCCGCGGCGCAGAACCCGGTGTCGAGCCGTCTGGCCGGCATCCGCGTGGGCCGCATGCTGGGCCTGGGCTGGGGTCTGGCCGCGGCCATCGGCGCCATCGCCGGCATGATGGTGGCCCCGGTGGTCTACCTCGACCCGAACATGATGGCCGGTGTGCTGCTGTACGCCTTCGCCGGCGCACTGTTGGGCGGCATCGACAATCCGATCGGTGCGGTGATCGGCGGCTTCGTCGTCGGCGTGGTCGAGAACCTCGCCGGCACCTACCTGATCGGCACCGAACTCAAGCTCACCGTCGCGTTGGCGCTCATCATCGGCGTGCTGGTGTTCCGCCCGGCCGGGCTCATGGGCAAAGTCGTCGTGACGCGGGTATAGGACCATGACGAACGCCAACCTTGCCGGCGACGGCTCCAGGCGCTGGCTCTGGATCGCGATCCTGGTCGTGCTGCTGGTGCTGCTGCCGTTCGGCCTGAGCGACTACCGCACGTTCCAGTTCACGCAGGCCGTCAGCTACGCCATCGTGCTGCTCGGGTTGAACATCCTCACCGGCTACAACGGCCAGATCTCGCTCGGCCACGGCGCGTTCTACGCCGTCGGCGCGTACACCGCGGCGATCCTCATGGACCGCTTCGGCTTCCCCTACTGGGCGACGCTGCCGATCGCCGGGGTGGTCTGCTTCTGCTTCGGCTTCCTGTTCGGCCTGCCGGCGCTGCGGCTTCAGGGCCACTACCTCGCGCTGGCCACCTTCGCGCTCGCCGTGGCGACGCCGCAACTGCTCAAGTACAAGGGCATCGAGCAGTGGACCGGCGGTGTGCAGGGCATCGTGATCATCAAGCCCGACGCGCCGTTCGGCCTGCCGCTGTCGCAGGACCGCTGGCTCTACCTGTTCACGCTGGCCGTCGCGCTGGTGATGTTTCTCATCGCGTGGAACCTCCTGCGTGGCCGGGTCGGCCGGGCGCTGATCGCCTTGCGCGACCAGCCGATCGCGGCCGAGGCGATGGGCGTCCACGGCGCCTTCTTCAAGTCAACGGCCTTCGGCGT
>JAYTTO010000053.1:0-2053 GCA_043744975.1 Betaproteobacteria bacterium
TTGACCACCACGACATCGGCTTCGAGCGCTTGCTTGCGCGCCTTCATCACGAAGCAGTCCTTGAAGTTCGGGCACTCGCTGCCGAGACAGTTCTCGCGCGTCGAGGTGACCTGCGCCCAGATGCCGGCATCCTCAGGCACTTCGCCCAGGCCGCTGCGGTCACCGGTGTTGCTGGTGCGGGCGTAGCTGGCGATGAGGCCGAGATAGCCCACGTCCGCGCGCGAGGCGAACCGGCCGTCCTGCTTGGCGCGCTCCAGGTAGTAGTGGCAGACGTAGTTGGCGCGCCCCTTGAGCAGCGCCACCGAGACGGGCACCCGCAGCGCCTCGCGCACCACCACGAGATCGCGGCCGAAGAGCTGGTCCTGCAACGTCTTGGTGCCGGTGGAGACGATCACCTTGCCGCCGGAGAGCAGCGCCGGCACCAGGTAGGCGAAGGTCTTGCCGGTGCCGGTGCCGGCCTCGGCCACCAGCACCGAGCGCGCCTCGATGGTGTCGGCGATGGCCTGCGCCATCTCGATCTGCTGCGGGCGCATCTTGTAGCCCGGAATCGCGGCAGCGAGCGGTCCGGACTCGGAGAACCAGTGCGGGAGATCGATCATGTGCGCCGGGATTGTAGCTGCCGATGCACCACCGCCGACGCCGATTCGGGGCAAACTTCTTCGCGACGCGTGTGTCACTCTTGATCCCCAACCCCGGAAACACACCACGATGCCCTTCCCAATCGCATTACCGTGGCGCGCCGATGCCCATCGCACCCGCACCCGCATCCGCCGCCGCGCCGCCCTGCTCGCACTGGCAGGCTTCGGGCTGCTGATGGCACCTGCCGCCCGCGCGGTCGACGCGGCCCCGTACCAGGTGGTGCAGCAGTACCCGAACTTCGAACTGCGCCGCTACAGCCCCGGCCTGGTCGCCGAAACCACCGTCACCGGCGATTTCGACGGGGTCGGCAACAAGGCGTTCACGACGCTCGCCGACTATATCGGCGGCAAGAACCGCAGTGGCGCGAAGATCGCGATGACAGCGCCGGTGATCCAGGCGCCAGCCACGGAGCCCGGCGCCGCCGACAGCTACTTGTTCGCCTTCGTGATGCCATCTACCTATACGGCGGCGACGCTCCCGCCTCCCACCGATCCACAGATCCGCGTCCGCGAGGTCGCGGCACGCCTGATGGCGGCGCACCGCTACTCGGGCGTGTGGTCGCAGACGCGCTATCGCCAGGCAGAAGCGATACTGCTCGATGCTGTCCGCGCCGCCGGACTGAACACTGTCGGCGTGCCGGTGTTCGCCCGCTACAACCCGCCGTTCATGCCCTGGTTCCTGCGCCGCAACGAGGTCCTGATCGAGGTGGAGGACCCGGCCGAGGCAACCCGGCATTGAATGCGCCGGCGCCGCGAGACCGGCGGGCAACGATTTCCTTTCCCGTAACCACCATCGACACATGCCTCACGACATAGATCTGATCCGCCTCATGGCGGCCGGGTTCGGGCTCGCCCTGGTTGTCGGCTTCATCGCTGTCAAGGTGCGATTGCCGGCGTTGGTCGGCTATCTGCTCGCCGGCATCCTCATCGGACCGTTCACCCCGGGTTTCGTGGCCGACGCCGGACTTGCAGGACAACTCGCCGAGGTCGGGGTGATGCTGCTCATGTTCGGCGTCGGGCTGCATTTTTCGCTGGACGATCTGCTGTCGGTACGCCGCATCGCGGTGCCTGGTGCGGTCGTGCAGATCGCGGTGGCCACCGCCATGGGCGCCGCGCTGACGACATGGTGGGGCTGGAGCCTCGGGGCCGGCATCGTGTTCGGCTTGGCGCTCTCGGTGGCGAGTACGGTGGTGCTGCTCAAGGCGCTGGAGCGCGGCGGCATCCTCGAATCGATGAACGGCCGCATCGCGGTGGGCTGGCTGGTGGTGGAAGACCTTGTGATGGTGCTGGTGCTGGTGTTGCTGCCGCCGCTGGCAGAGCTGGGCACCGGAGGTGCCGACGCCGACTACGGTGCCCTGTCCAGGACCCTCGGCATCACCCTCGGCAAGGTCGTGGTCTTCATTGCCTTGATGCTG
>JAYTTO010000054.1:0-33791 GCA_043744975.1 Betaproteobacteria bacterium
CTGCGCGGCGGCGCCAAGGGCCCGAACTACGATTCGGTGACGGTCACGCTGGTCGAACAGGAACTCGCGCGCAACCGGCTGCCAACCAACATCGTGATCGACTGCAGTCATGCGAATTCGAACAAGGATCCTGCGCTGCAGCCGCTGGTGCTGCACAACATCGCCCACCAGGTCGTCGAGGGCAACCGCTCGATCGTCGGCGTGATGATCGAGAGCAACATCAACGCCGGCAACCAGGCGATTCCGGCCGATCTGTCACAGTTGAAGTACGGCGTCTCGGTCACCGACGGCTGCATCGACTGGCCCACCACCGAGAAATCGCTGCGCGACACGCGCGCGCTGCTGCGCGACGTGCTTCCCGGCCGCCTGCCGCGGACCGCCGAGGTGCGAACACTGCGCGGCTGAACCGTCAGCGCGCTGGCCCCCCATTGGGGGGTGCCGACCGAAGGAAGGCTGGGGTACCGACATCAAGCGCAGGGACACAGCGCGCGCCGGGCCGCCCCAAGCGCGCTGGCCCCCCATTGGGGGGTGCCGACCAAAGGAAGGCTGGGGGGGTTGTTATTTCACCAGCGGAATGCGCTGGGCGGCCATCGGCATGTCGTCGGCCCGGCGCATCTCCTCACTGCGGAAGATCGGCGCCTGCGCGAGGTAGTCGAGGATCATGTCGGTAGCGTCTTCACCCCAGAACAGTTCGCCATCCGCGGTGACGAACGTAGGCACGCCGAACACACCCCGCGCCGTCGCCTGCTCGCCGTTCGTCTTGAGCCGCGCCTTGACCTCGGGACGCGTGATCGCTACGTCGGCGGCGGCGACCCCCATCCGCGCGGCGAGCTGGCGCCAGGCATCGACGTTGCCGCTCTCGAGTCCGTCGCGCCACACAAACCGGAACAGCTCGAGCGTGGTGTCGATGCCGGGACCTGCCGCAACGGCCAGGCGCAGCAGCGGTATCGGATTGAACGGGTGCGCCGGCGGCGCCTTGAACGCGATCCCGCGCCGCGCCGCGGCCCAGCAGGCATAGCGATACGTGAAGCGGCGCTTGGGTTCGACCTCAGCCGGGCCTTTCGTGCCCCACCGATCGAGCAGCCCGGCGAAGAGCAGCGGCACGCAGCGAACCGTGGCCACCCGTTCGACCTCGTGCAACCGTTCGGCCGCAAGATAGGCGAACGGCGAAATGACATCGAAATACCAGTCGACGGCAGGCTTTTCCATGGTCCGGTTCAGTCGCAGGGGTAGCGCAGAATCATCGCGTCGCGCACGGCCCAGGCGCCGAGCGCGTCCAGCTGCGCCGGATTGGCGTCGAGGTACTCGCGCACGGCGTTCATCAGGTCCGCCACCGTGGTGTCGGCACCGATGCAGAAGGCATTGTGCCCCTTGCCCGGCCCCGGCTCGCCCATGCGCCCGGCGAGGCGACGGACGATGCCCTTGATGTAAGTGGCACCGCGGCCGCACCGATAGTCGGCCGGCGCGCCGTCGCAATAACGCAGATCCGTGAGCAGCGCAGCCCCGGTGTAGGCGCCGTCGGCGGTCTGGGCAACGACGAGCGCCGACGGCGCAACGGCCAGACAAAATACGGCGGCGCACGCCGCGAGCGACACCGCGTCGCCGCCGGCGCGCCGCGGCGGCACACCCCGCTGCCCGAGGCCCATTGCGTCGCTCAGCGAATCGCGACCGGCGCGACGGTCGACCCGGTGCCACCCTTGATCTTCAGCGGCTGCACCGCGAACGCGAACTCGTGGATCCCCTTCGCGGCAAGCTCGTCGAGCTTCAGGTTCTCCAGCAGGAAGATGCCGTTGACGGCCAGCGCGATCTGGTGGACCGGCAGGCTGATCGTCTTATCCGGATTCGGCGCCACTTCGACCGGGAAGTTGTCGGCGCCCATCAGCATGACGTCCTGCGTCGCCAGCCATTCCGCGGCAGGCGCGCCGATCCCGGGGCAGCCGCTGTTGTACTTGACGTTGTCAACCCCCCAGAGCCTGCCCCAGCCGGTGTGGATGAGCACGGCATCGCCCGGCTGGATCGAGAGGCCTTCGCGGTCCAGCGCCGCCTTCAGGTCGTCGACGGTGATCTCGTAGGTCTGCGGCAAGGTTTCGACGCCCTTCAGCGCGGCAACGTCGATCAGCAGGCCGCGGGTGAACAGCATGCCGATGCGCTCGACGCCGAGCTTCGTGAACCCGCTGCGGGTGCCGATCTCGTCGCTGTCGATGCAGTTGTAGAGCTGGTTGCCGATGGTCTGGTGGGAGAACATGTCCAACTGGGTCCCGACCTGCCCGATCTCGCTCACCACGAGTTCCTCGTTGCTGCGCCGCTTGTTGCTGCCGAGCGCGGGCCCGGTGCGCTTGGTGTGAACCTCGAACTTTCGCGTACCGAACAGCGGCATGCTCGATTCGAGCACCCGACCAATCTCGATCACCTCGCCGGTGCGGATCAGCCGCGCCGCCTTCAGCACCTGCTCCGGCTTCTGCAGATTCGCGGCGCCGCGCTCGTCGGCCGCGCCCCACTTCGACGGGCAGCGAGCCTCCGGTGCCGGCGGCGTCCAACTCTGCGCGTTCGCGCCCAGGCTCGTGATCAGGATCGCCGCGGCGATCGACAGCGTGTGCAGTTTCATCTCTCTCCCCTCTTTTTGTGTGGACCGGCCGGTGCCGTCGTGCGCGGCATCCCGGAATGTTACGGCAGACGGCGGACGCTGATTCTGGCGTTGACGAGCATGCCGAAGAACGAAATGAAGAGGGCGGCGAAGAACACCTGCCAGAAGCTGCCGAGGCTGAACCCCGGCACCAGCCGCGCGACACCGAACAGGATCAGCGTGTTCAGGACCAGGATGAAGAACCCCAGCGTGACAATGGTAATCGGCAAGGTCAGGATGAACAGGACCGGCTTGATGAGCGTGTTGACGACGCCGAAGACGAGCCCCGCCCAGAGCAGCGCCGTCGGCCCGGTGAACGCCACCCCGGAAAACACCAGGGAGGCGAGCCAGAGCGCAAGCGTGTTGAGCCCCCAGAACACTACGAACCGCAGCAAGGTTTCCATGGGGAACGATGATACGCACCAGCAGCCCGCGGCGGGCGTTGGCAAAGAAGTTGCTGCCGTATTGCCCCAGCGTCGGCCCGGTGCCGCGCCCAGGCACCCGCTCTTGGTGCAAGTCACTGAATCCACTGGCGATAAAACACGACATGACACGTTGTCCCCGACTCGTGATGCTGGTCATGGGCGTCTCAGCCCTGACGCTGGGCGGCGCGGCGCGCGCCGACATCTTCAAGTGCATGCAGCCGGACGGCACGCCGCTCTATACCAACAACCCCGGCGACCCGCGCTGCAGCCTGATCGTCAAGACCGACAAGGCCCCGAATGCGGTTGCGAGCCTCGCCGGCGAACGCCTGACCCGGCGCTTCGCCGCCGCGGATCGCCAGCGGTACGAGGAACAGGTCCAGGCCGCCTCACGGGAGCACGGGGTGGACGCCGCGCTGATCCACGCGGTCATATCGGCCGAGTCCGGCTACAACGCGCTGGCGCGCTCGAACAAGGGCGCCCGCGGGTTGATGCAGCTCATTCCCGAGACCGGTGCCCGCTATGGCGCCACCAATCTGCTGGACCCTCGCCAGAACATCGACGCCGGTACCCATTACCTGAAGGACCTGATGGCGATGTTCGGCAACGACCTGAAGCTCGCCCTGGCCGCGTACAACGCCGGCGAGGGCGCCGTCCAGCGCTACGGCAGCATCCCGCCGTTCCAGGAAACCCGCCTGTACGTCCCCAAGGTCCTCGCCTACTACAAGCGCTATGGCGGATCCCCCGCACGGCCCGCCATCCGGGTCGCCGCCACCTCCGGATAGCGGCTGACGTTGCGGCCTTGCGCGCCGCAGTGCATTCTCGGGGCTGACGAATATGATCGACGGTCTCATGCCAACCTTCGCCCTCTTGGCCCGCACCGGCGCTGTCGCGCTGTTCCTGATTGCCGCGCTTGCCCGGGCGGGGGACGTCGCGCCGACACCCAACCATGACGACGTGATAGCGGCGCTGCGTGACCCGGTCGACAGCACCGGCAACATCACCGACGCCGTCGAGGACGCGACCGGCGCGCACGGCTGGATGTCGACCGACATGAAGCCCATCTTCGAGAGCCGCATCGCCGGCCGGGCGGCCAGGGCCCTGATGCGCCCGGTGCTACGTTCCGACACCCGCAAGTACCAGAACCACCTGCTCGAAATTCTCAACCCGGCCGATCCCGATGGCATCCTGGTCTACGTCATGCAGAACGGCCTCGAGATCGCTGCCATGGGCAACCTGATGGCCACCACGGCCAAGGTACGCGGCCTCGAGGGCGCGGTGATCGACGGTGCGGTCCGGGACATCACCGAGATCCGCCAGATCGGCTTTCCAGTGTCGGCACGCCGTGTCAGCCCGGCGACCTGGGTCGGCCGGATGGTGAACGTGGACCAGCAGATACCGGTGCTGTACTGGGGAATCTTGGTCAATCCGGGCGACTACGTGGTCGGCGACGCCGACGGGGTGGTGGTCGTCCCCCGGACGGCCGCCGGCAAGGTGCTGGAGTTCCTCAGGCTCTACGCCGACCAGGAGTCGCGCATGGTGCCGATCATCAGGAAAACCGGATCGATGCTGAAGGCGCTCGAACGCTACAACCGTTACTAATCCGGCCGTCCGCGACTATTCCCCGGCTGCATGCACCGATGACCCGTGAGCCAGACTCCATCCCGACCGTAGCCATGCGGATCCGTCTCCAGGAGATCAAGACGGAACACCGCGACCTGGACCAGATCATCGCCCGCCTGAACGGCGACCAGTTGCACGACGAGTTGCAGATGCGGCGCCTGAAAAAGCGCAAACTGCTGCTGAAGGACCAGATCTCCTGGCTTGAGCGGCAACTCGATCCCGACGTTCCGGCATGACGAGCGCGGCGGTACCCGGTGAACCTTCGGTGGCGGTGCCGTTCGAACGCTGTGATGAATGCGCGAGATGCAAAGACAATTGACCTTGCGGGCGACCGTCGCGATCGTGATCATCGCGACATCGCTCGTGGCCTCGCTGGCGGCCGGATTCGTGCTGCAGGGCGCGGGGGCCACGCACAGTCCGGATTCAGCGGCTTCCGGAGCGCTGCTGGGTGCCGCGGTCTATGCCCCGTTCGCCCTGGTCGCCCTGTTGCTGCCGGCCCTGGCGGTCCCGATGGCCCGCGTGGCTCTCAGGGGCATTCGCGGTGCCGACACCGCAAATGCCCCCCCGGCACCCTGGCCGATCGCGGTCGATACGGCGCTGCTCTGGATCGTGACCGTCTTCGGCCTGCATCTGGTCGGGACCCTGTCGGGCCCTCCGGCAATGATGGCACCGGTAGTTCTCGCGCTACTCGGGGTGTACGCAGTGATCGCGGCGTGGCTGCTGCATCGCCGGCCTGAACATGACGACTCGATTGCGCCGCACGAACCCACGTGACCCGCACCGGATGACATCCGGCGTCGCGGCGCTCCTGCTATGCACGGCGCTCGCCGGATGTGCCGGGATGCAGCGCAAGGAACCCGTCACGCTGGAGCAGGTGATCCAGATGTCGAAGGCGCAGCTACCGCCCGCCGACATCATCAACAAGCTGACGGAATCCCGCACCGTACTGCCGATCTCCGGGTCGCAGTTCGCCAAGCTGCACGAACAGGGCGTCGACGACAGCGTGCTCGACTACCTGCAGAAAGCCTTCGTGGACAGCGTCGAGATGGAAACCCGCCTGCGCAGCCAGAGCATGTACTGGGGCTATGGCGGCTGGGGCGGCCACTATCGGCCGTTCTACGGACCGTGGCCGTACGGCTATCGCTGGTAGGCCCGGGCGCCGGCGACGATGCCGGACCAGTTGACCAGCGCCAGCGCGGTGATCACCCCGACCAACCCAACGGTCATGCGCCATGACACCGGCTCCGCCAGGACAAGGGCCCCGAACAGGGCTGCCGATACCGGATTGAGCGTCACCGCGAGTGAGACCTTCGATGGCGTCGTCCGCTCCAGGGCCCAGATCCAGAGGAAGAACGAGATCACGCCGCCGAAGCTCGTGAGGTAGGCGACCGCAGCCCATCCCGGGAGGGTGATCTCGCCGAACCCACTCCAGTCGCCCTGCAACAGCAGCATGATCCCGATGGCCACCGTCCCGATCGGGATCATGACCGACGCCGCCACCTGGGCACTGTAGCGCCGCAGAGTGTAGCCCGACGCAACGTTGTAGAACGATCCGGCGACGGCGGCGCCGAACATGTAGAGATCGCCGTGCCACGCGTCCACGTTCTCCGAACGAATGCGATCCCCGAGTGCGAAACCGATAGCGGCGAGAGCCAGGATGCCGCCAGTGGCCTTTAGCGCCGTGAAGCGTTCGCGGCCGACCAGCGCCGACAACGCAAGAGTGATGAGAGGCTGAGTCGACAGCACCAATGCCGCGCGGGCCGCCGGAATCAGGCCGAGGCTCTGGGTGAATAGCCAGGGAAATAGCGCGAACTGGATCAGCCCGAGTCCAACCACGACCGGAATGTCGCGCGCCTCGATGCGCACCCGCCGGCGCGGCAGCGTGAACGCCAGCATCAGCAGGCTGGCGCCGGCGAATCGCAACAGGATCGTCGCCATCACACCAGCTTCCGGCACGACGTAACGGGTAGCAACGATCGAGGAACCGCCGAGGATGCTCGATAGCATGGCCGCGAGCACGGCCAGGAGCGAAGGCGGCAGGTGCTTCAAGTGCCTTGCTGCCAAGAACCCCCCGTCGCCTCGGTGGCGGCTCGTCGATCGACCGTGGTCCAGGCCGCAATCCGGGCCGCCGAACCGGGCGCACCGGGCGAGCCGGACGACCCGGGCGCGGGGCAGGCTTCCACTGGTTGCCCGGCCGCGACCCAGCCCGTCATCTTGCGGAGACCGCCACTACGACCGATCGGTCACGGCACCGAGCGACGCGGTCGACACCAGCTTCACGTACTTCGCCAAGACACCTTGTGTGTACTTGGGCGTCGGCGGTTTCCATGCCGCGCGACGGCGTGCCAGTTCCTCGTCGGAGACGTTGACCTGGAGCAGCAACTGACGCGCGTCGATGGTGATCGAATCGCCTTCCTGCACCAGCGCGATCGGCCCGCCGACGGCCGCCTCCGGCGCGACGTGACCGACCACCATGCCCCAGCTTGCACCCGAGAAACGTCCATCGGTGAGCAGGCCCACGGACGCGCCGAGTCCCTGGCCGACCAGCGCCGAGGTGGGCGAGAGCATCTCCTGCATGCCGGGTCCGCCCTTGGGCCCTTCGTAGCGGATCACGACGACGTCGCCCGCCTTCACCTTGCCGGCCATGATTGCGTCCATGCATTGCGGTTCGGAATCGAACACCCGTGCCGGACCGGTGATGACCGGGTTCTTGAGGCCGGTGATTTTGGCCACGCAGCCCTCGGGCGCGAGGTTGCCCTTCAGGATCGCGAGGTGGCCTTGCTCATACATCGGGTTGTCCCAGGCACGGATGACGTCCTGATCGCTGCGACGAACCGGATTGAGCGCCGCGAGTTCCTCGCCGATGGTGCGGCCGGTGATGGTCATGCAGTCGCCGTGCAGCAGGCCGTGGTCGAGCAGCATCTTCAGCACCACCGGCACACCGCCGGCGCGATGGAAATCGGTCGCGACGTAGCGGCCCGAAGGCTTAAGGTCGCACAGGACCGGCGTGCGCTTGCGGATGCGCTCGAAGTCGTCGATGGTCCACTCGACTTCCGCCGCGGACGCGATCGCCAGATAGTGCAGCACCGCATTGGTCGAGCCGCCCGTCGCCATCACCAGCGACACGACGTTCTCGATCGACTTGCGGGTGATGATGTCGCGCGGCCGGATATTCTTCCGGATGGCGTTGACCAGCACTTCTGCGGACTGCGCCGCCGAATCGGCCTTCTCGGCATCCGGCGAGGCCATCTGCGACGAACCGAGGAGGCTGAGCCCCAGCGCCTCGAACGACGACGACATCGTGTTGGCGGTGAACATGCCGCCGCACGCACCGACGGTCGGACAGGCGTTGCGCTCGATGCCGTCGGCGTCTTCCTTGGACATCTTGCCGGCGATGAAGGCGCCGACCGCCTCGAAGGCGCTGCCGATGGTGAGATCCTGGCCTTTCCAGTTACCAGGCTTGATCGTGCCGCCGTAGACGTAGATGGACGGGATATTGATCCGGGCCATCGCCATCATGCCGCCGGGCATGTTCTTGTCGCAGGCACCGATGACGAGAGCGCCGTCCATCATCTGGGCGTTGACGGCGGTCTCGATCGCATCGGCGATGACCTCGCGCGACACCAGCGAATACTTCATGCCCTCGGTACCCATGCTAATGCCGTCGGTCACGGTCGGAACACCGAATACCTGCGGCTTGGCACCGGCGGCTTCGAGCGCCGCCATGGCGCGGTCGACCAGCGGTTGGATGCCGGCGTTGCACGGGTTCATGTTGGAATGACCGTTGGCAACGCCGACGATGGGCTTGTCGAAATCGCCGTCGCCGAAACCGACAGCGCGCAGCATCGCGCGATTGGGCAGGCGGGTGATGCCGCTGGTGATGAGTCTGGAACGCCAGTTGTCGGCCATGCTGATCTCCTCGGTGTGGTGGCAGTGCGGCAGCGCGCGTGCCGCTTCATCAGCCGCCCGGGGCCGGGACCGGGGTCGGTCGCAGGTGGGGGCAACCCGTAGTCTGGCGCCCGGAATCCCAAGCGTCCAATATATTGGACCGTGCTTTCTGATACTTTTTACAGATGAACTTCGAACTGCGTCACCTGCGCTATTTCGTCGCGGTCGCCGAGGAACTCCACTTCGGCCGGGCGGCGGTGCGGCTGCATATCTCGCAACCGCCGCTGTCGATGCAGATCCGGGCGCTGGAACGTGCGGTCGGGGCTCAACTGCTGCTGCGCACACAGCGCCACGTGTCCCTCACCAACGCAGGCGCCGTGTTCCTCAAGGAGTCACGCGCGATCCTGGACCGGGTGCAGAGCGCCACGCTGCTGGCCGAGCGGGCCGGACGCGGCGAGGTCGGCGAACTGGTCATCGGATTCATCAGCAACGCCAACTTCAACGTACTGCCCCCGCTGTTGCGCGAGTTCCGGACCCGCATGCCCGAGGTGCGGCTGCAACTGCGGGAAGCCACGACCGACAGGCAACTGGAAGAGCTGATCGATGGGCGGATGGACACCGGGCTCGTTTTGCCGCCGGTCGACGATCCCCGTCTGCACTACCGCCCGACATTCCGCGAATCGCTCGTGGTGGCGTTGCCGGCTCAGCACCCGCTGGCGAACCGCGAGGGGCGCATCCGGCTCGCGAGCCTGGCGGACGCCCCGTTCGTCCTGTTTCCGCGCCCGCTTGCCCCCGGCCTGTACGACGACATCTTCAGCTACTGCCGGCGCTGCGGGTTCAGTCCGCGCGTCGAGCAGGAAGCGGTGCAGATGCAGACCATCGTGAGCCTGGTCTCGGCCGAAATCGGCGTGGCGCTGATTCCCCAGTCCCTCGAGCACCTGGGTCGCACCGGCGTCGTCTACAAAGCGCTGGAGGAGCCGAGCCCGGTTATCGAGATCGGCCTGGCCTGGCGGCGCGACGATCCGCTGCCGACCCTTGCGGCATTTCTCGAGGTGGCATTCGCGGTCGCGCCCTATAGCCCGCCAGCGTCATGACACACAGACGCCGGCTGTTGCCGGATGAAGCCGCCACCCTGGCCCTCGGCCGGGAGCTGTCGACGGGCTTGGCGCCCGGGACGGTGATCCACCTCCAGGGCGACCTCGGCGCCGGCAAGACCACCCTGGTTCGGGGACTCCTGCGCGGGCTCGGATTCGAGGGGCGCGTGAAGAGCCCGACATTCTCCCTGGTTGAACTTTATGAAGTTTCCAAGTTATCCTTGTACCACTTTGATTTTTATAGATTCGACGATCCCGGTGCTTGGCTGGATGCAGGCTTCGGGGATTGCTTCGACGGCACCCATGTCTGCTGCATCGAATGGCCCGGGAAAGCCGGCGGCACGCTGCCCGCAGCCGACCTCGAGGTTCGCCTCGAACCGGCCCCCGGCGCGGGCCGCCAAGTGTGGATGGAAGCACGGTCAACCAAAGGCGAACGATGTCTAGAAGGGCTGCATCCCGATTGACGCAGCGGTTGGCAACGGCGACCACGGCCGCGCTGGCCTGGCTTGCCGTGGGCGTGGTGCCGGCCGCTGCCGCGCAACTGACGGCGGCCCGGGTCTGGCCAGCGCCGGACTACACCCGGCTGACACTGGAGGCGCCGGCGCCGATCACCTATCGGCTCTCGACCCTGCGGGATCCGGCGCGCCTGGTACTCGAGCTCGACGACATCGACCCGAATCCGGCACTCGATGCGCTGCCCTCGCGCATCGCCCCGGGCGATCCCTGCATCTCGGCGGCGCGCATCGCCCGCGACAAACCGGGATCGATCCGGCTGGTGTTCGACCTCAAGACCGACGTCCAACCCCAGGCGTTCGTGCTCAAGCCGGTCGGAGACTACGGCTACCGCCTGGTCCTCGACATCTTCCCGGCAAACGGTTACGACCCGCTGATGGCGTTGCTGCAACGGAACGACCGCAACGCGGGCCAGCAGCCTTCCACCTTCGCTCACGCGCCCATGGACGGCGGGGTCGGCATGGCCGAGTGGGCCCCTTCGCTCCCCGGGATTCCAACCAGCCCTGCATTGACTGCCACACTTCGGATCAGGCCGGATACCGGCGCCGTTGCGGCAATTCCGGTCCAGTCCGGCACCGACCGTCGGCGCGGGACGATGGCGACCATCGCGATCGATGCCGGACACGGCGGGGAGGATCCCGGGGCGCGCGGCAGCCGCGGCACCTTCGAGAAGGACGTGACGCTCGCGATCGCACGGCAACTGAAGGGGCTCATCGACGATCAGCCGGGGATGCGCGCCATGCTGATCCGCGACGGCGACTACTTCGTCCCCCTCGGCCAGCGCGTCAACAAGGCGCGCGCGTTCGGCGCCGATGTTTTCGTGTCGATCCATGCCGATGCGTTCGACCAGCCACGCGCCCGCGGCTCATCCGTGTTCGCGCTGTCGGAACGCGGCGCGACATCGGCAGCAGCACGCTGGCTGGCCAAGAAAGAGAACGAGGCCGATCTGATCGGTGGCGCGAACATCGACGTCGCCGATCCGACCCTCAAGCAGGTGCTGCTCGACCTGTCACAGACGGCCACGATCAATGCCAGCCTCAGACTGGGGAAGGCAGTCCTGGGTCGCATCGGCGAGGTCAACACGCTCCACAAGGCGCAGGTCGAGCAGGCCGGATTCGCCGTTCTCAAGGCGCCGGACATTCCGTCCATCCTGGTCGAAACGGCGTTCATCAGCAACCGGCAGGAAGAGGCCCGGCTCAAGGACGAGGACTACCAGCGCGAGCTTGCGCAGGCCATTCTCGAGGGCCTGACCCGCTACCTCGGCGCAGGCAACCATATGGCGCCCGCACCGATGAAAGCGGTCCATACCGCCGCCGACAACCGGACCGGCGACGCGGTCGCAATGCGCCAAATGGTCAAGCTCGTCTCAATCGCACCGCGGCGATCGCCGGTCCAGCGCGAGGCGTCGACGGCGAAGCTTCAGCGTCCCATCCCCATCCGCTCCACCCCCGCGCCGACGCTCGCACGCTGCTCTGCGGACCGGAAACCCAGGTCCGACGCGGCGAGGGACTGCTCGAAGCCGGCGATGCAACGCGCCCGCCTGGCGCTTCGCACGCAGTGACCAGCATCACCGGCATTCTCTTGGCCGCAGGGGCCGGAAGCCGTTTCGGCGGCGGCAAACTGCTGCATCCGCTGCCGGGGAGCGGGGTGCCGCTGGCGCTCGCGTCGTGCCGTCGTCTGCGCCAGGCGATCGATCGGGTATGCGTGGTGGTCCGCGCCGGCGATGCGGGCGTCATTGAGCTGTTCGAGAATGAAGACGTCTGCGTGGTGCCCTGCGAGGATGCCACCGAGGGCATGGGACACAGCATCGCGTGCGGCGTTGCCGCCATGGCCGATGCCGATGGCTGGGTGATCGCACTGGGCGACATGCCCGGGGTCGCACCCGATACCATAGGCGCCATCGCGCGCTCGCTCGGACTGGGAGCCGCCATCAGCGTCCCGACATTCGACGGCCGGCGGGGTCACCCGGTTGGGTTCGGCGGCCGCTTCCTGCACGAACTCGCCGCGCTTACCGGCGACATCGGTGCCCGCGAGGTCCTTCACGCACACCGGGATCTGGTGCGCGAAGTTCCGGTTGACGACCCGGGTATCCACGCGGATATCGACACCCGGTCCGACCTGGACCGCCTGGCGGGCTGCCGACCGCAACGGTCGTAATATCGGCGAAGTCCCCCCGCCCCTATGGCTTCAACATCATGTTCTTGAGCGATCCAAGCACGCCGTAATTGCCGCGAAACTGGTTGCCGGAGGTTTTCAGCTCGACCAATAGCCGCCCGCTGACATTCTGGTCGGCGGCGATCTCGAACTGTCCGCTCGCGACCAGCAGGCCGGATTGGAGCCGCAGATTGCGGTACTGGTAGCGGCCGTTGTTCACCGTCAGTGTGCCACCCAGTTCGTCGAACCTGCTGCGCCCCCCGCGCACCCCTTCGCGGGACTGCGACTGAAGGGCGCGCACCAGGTCGACCCCGTTGACGTTGCCCTTGTGCAGATTGAAACCCGCCTGCACCTGGGGGGCACCGAACAGCTTGCCGGGCACTGGTGCTGTCATCTGGAAATGAACCTTGGTGTCGAGTTGACCGCTCGATGTTGCATCTTTCGTCGCCGTCGCCAGCAGCGGGAACAGTTCGACGCGGGTGGTCTCGAAATCTCCTTCGAGGCGCCAGCCGGCATTCCAGGTGAGGCGCGCGTTGCCGGTGACCGTACCGCCGTACAGACGCCCGTCGACGGACGCAAGCGTGATCCCGTCGGGAGCAATCGTTCCCTTCGCGACCAAGTCGTCGAATACGACCGGGGGCCCGGCGAACATCGTGAAGCCGCGTCCGGTCACGTCGATGCCGATGCCCTGCTCCGCGCGCGTGATCTCGGCGCGGATGGAACCGTCGGAAGTCTTGACGCTGCCGGTGCGGAAGGTGCCGTCCGGGGCCAACAGCACCTCGGCATCGAACGTCGGCAGCTTCAGGTCAGGCACGGCGACCGTGGTGTCGCGGAAGAGCACGCGGCGGACCTCGGCTTCGCCCGCGCCCACGGCATTGCGCGGCCAGTTGCCGACCCGCGACAACACGTCGGCGTTGGCAGAGGTGCCTTCCAGGACGATGCGCTTGACGATGATGTGGTCGCCCAGCAGCGACGACAGTTCGATTTGCGCCTTGGCAGTACGAACCTGGATGTCGAGTTGCTTGCCGATACGGATCCCGTCGAAACGGAACTCGAACCCGTCCACCACCGACATCCGCATTTCCGCGATCGTCACCGGCTCGCCGATCCGACGCGACGCGATACCCTGGACGGTGGGGATATAGGACGACATCGGCATGAACTGCAGTGCTGCCAGCAGACCCACCACCAGGACCACGAAGCCGATCACCCATGACTGCGCCTGCCTCCAGGGCGGCACCTGACGCGACTTGAGCAAGGCTGCACGCTTGGCTTTCTGGCGGTCGCGTTCCTCCTGTTCGGCACGCTGCGTGGCCAGAGCCTCCTCGCGCTGCCGCCGGTCCGCCTCCAGCTTGGCGCTCTCCGCCTTGCGCCTGGCGTCCTCTTCACGGGCGCGCCGCTCCTCACGCTCCGAAGCCTTGCGCTGGGCCTCCTCCTTCTGCCGACGGGCAGACTCGTCGCGTTCCCGCTGCTCCTCGCGCTCCCGGGCGCGCTGGGCGGCCTCGGCGATCGCCCGCGATTCGGCCTCGCGCCGGGCGACTTCCTCGCGCTCGGCCTGCTCCATCGCTTCCCGCGCCTGCTCCTCCAGCCGCAGGCGCATTTCTTCTTCCTCGAGCGCCTGGCGCAGCGCATCCTCCTGGCTGCCGAACTCGTCGCCGAGGTCGATCTCGGCCATCGCCGGCAAGCCGAGCGGGTCAGCCGCCGGTTCGACCAAGCCCGCAAGCACCTGCACCCCCGGGGCCTCGGGTCCAGCGGCGCGCGCGCTCAACGCCGCGGCCTCCCCTCGCGCGGCCGCCACCAGAAGCCGGACGCGTTCGTCGTCCTCGCGACGCCGGCGATCCGTCTCCTCGCGTGCTGCGAGCTCCGCCGTCTCCTGCTCGCGTCGCGCGGCCTCCGCTTGCTCGCGCTCGCGGTCGAGCCGAGCCTCGGTTTCTTCGCGGACCCGGGCCTCCGATTCGACCCGACCCCGACTCCGACGCTGCTGTTCCTCTGCAGCGAGTTCCCGCTCTCGCTCCGCTTCGAGGCGCCGACGATCGGCCTCCTCGTACTCACGCCGCTCGGCTGCTTCCCGGGCCTCTGTCGCCTGCCGGTCGAGGCGCTTGCGTTCGTCCGCTTCCCGCTGGTTGCGTTCGGCCTCTTCCCGCGCGAGACGATCGGCTTCGTCGAAAGCCTTGCGTGCCTCTCCCTCGACCCGTGCACGCTCGGCTTGTGCGCGGTCGCGCTGCTCCGCCTCCGCGCGGGCCTTGGCGGTGTCTTCCTCGATACCCCGGCGCGCTTCCTCCTCGAAGCGCTTGCGCTCGGTTTCCTCGCGAGCGATGCGCTCAGCCTCCTCGCGTGCCTTGCGGGCTTCCGCTTCGATGCGCTGGCGCTCTTCCTCCTCACGGCGCTTGCGTTCGGCTTCCTCCCGGGCGATGCGCTCCGCCGCCTCACGTGCCTTGCGGGCTTCCTCTTCGCGGCGCTTGCGTTCGGCCTCCTCGCGGGAGATGCGCTCTGCCTCCTCGCGCGCCTTGCGGGCTTCGTCCTCAATGCGCTTGCGCTCTGCAGCGTCCGCGGCAAGCCGCGCCTGCTCATCGGCACGCTTTCGCTCCGCCTCTACGCGCTGGCGCTCGGCATCGAGCTTCCGGCGCGTATCTTCCTCGAACAACGCGCGGCGCTCGGCCTCGTCCCTGGTCTTTGCCTCCGTTGCGAGTTTCAGCTTCTGTTCGGCGTCCTGCCGGGCCCGGAGTTCTGCCGCCCCGCGGGCTTGCCGCTCCGCTTCGGCGCGAGCCCGCACTTCGGCCTCGACCCACGCCTTCTTGTCTGCCACCTGTCGGGCCGCGGCTTCCGCCTGCTCGCGGACGGAACGTTCAGCGTCCTCACGAGCCCGCGTCGCGTTCGTCTCGGACGTCTTGCGTTCGGACTCCTCGCGGGCACGCTGCTCGGTCTGGGCGCTGGTGTAGAAACCGGGCTTGCGCGGGGCGCCGAGCAGGCTGGTGAAGTCGAGGTCGTCGACAGCGGCGATGCCACCCGGTGGGGGCGGTACCTGAACCGAGACCACCACTTCCTTGATGAATCCCAGATCCGACAGCTGCCGAAGTTGCAGCAGAAGTTCCTTGTCGGGTACGCGGCCGAACTTCTCCTGGAGGTCGTCGAACCCGGAACGTCCGTCGATCAGGTTGAGCAGCTTGAACAGATCCCGCGAAAGGCTTCTCGACTTGTTCTTGATTTCGAGGAGGCCTTTGCCGGTCTTGGAGAAGATGGTGGACTTGTCCATTCTTGCCTGGGGAATCGGAAGACCGAAGCTGCGTGCCCTGGTTGTAGGAGGGGATGACCTGCCGTTTCCCGGGTCGGCAGGCTGTCACCAGTCGATTACAGGCATGTGCCGCCGCCAGTCGGCTGGTGCCACAGTTGCCTGATATCTATTCGATTGCCTTCACGATGTCCGCCACCACCTTCTTGGCGTCGCCGAACACCATCATCGTCTTGTCCATGTAGAACAGCGGATTGTCCAGGCCGGCGTAGCCCGATGCCATCGAGCGCTTGTTGACGATTACGGTACGCGCCTTGTGCGCTTCGAGGATCGGCATGCCGTAGATCGCGCTGCCCTTCACTTCCGCCAGCGGATTGACGACGTCGTTGGCGCCGAGGATCAGGGCGACGTCCGCGGTCCCGAACTCGCCGTTGATGTCCTCCATCTCGAACACCTGGTCGTAGGGAATCTCGGCCTCCGCCAACAGGACGTTCATGTGGCCGGGCATGCGACCGGCAACCGGGTGGATCGCGTAGCGCACCTGTACGCCCTTGGCGGTGAGCTTGGCGGCCAGCTCCTTGACCGCATGCTGGGCCCGCGCCACCGCCAGCCCGTAGCCGGGAACGATGATGACGCTCTCGGCGTTCGACATGAGGAAGGCCACGTCCTCGGCGCTGCCGGACTTGGCCGTCTTCTGCTCGCCGCCGGTGACGGCGGGCCCGGTCTCGCCGCCGAAACCGCCCAGGAGCACGTTGAAGAACGACCGGTTCATCGCCTTGCACATGATGTAGGACAAGATCGCACCCGACGACCCGACGAGCGAGCCGGCGATGATCAGCATCGGGTTGTTGAGCGAGAAACCGATGCCCGCGGCTGCCCAGCCCGAATACGAATTGAGCATCGACACCACCACGGGCATGTCGGCGCCGCCGATCGGGATGATGATGAGGACGCCGATGACGAAACTGAGTGCGAGCATCGCGAAGAAGGCCGGCCAGCTCTCGGTGGCGATGAAGACGATGCCGAATCCGACCAGGGCAAGCCCGAGCAGCAGGTTGACCACGTGCTGGCCCTTGAACACCACCGGTGCGCCCTGGAACAGCCGGAACCTGTACTTGCCAGAGAGCTTGCCGAAGGCGATCACCGACCCGCTGAAGGTGACGGCGCCGATGGCCGCGCCGAGGAAGAGCTCCAACCGGTTGCCGCCGGGGATCGCAGCGCCGTGCGCCGTAATGCCCAGCGCCCAGGGTTCGGCCACGGCAGCAACCGCGATGAAGACCGCCGCCAGGCCGATCATGCTGTGCATGAACGCCACCAGCTCCGGCATCTTGGTCATCTCGACACGGTTCGCCATCACGGCACCCGCGCCGCCGCCCACGACCAGCCCCGCCAGCACGTAACCCAGCCCGGCCGCGCCGCTCACGCTCAGTTCGACGATCAGCGCTGCCGTGGTCAGCACCGCGATCGCCATCCCGATCATGCCGAACAGGTTGCCCAGCCGGGACGTGCCCGGATGCGACAGCCCCTTCAGCGCCTGGATGAAACAGATCGAGGCAACCAGGTACAGCAGGGTGACTACGTTCATCATCAGCCCGCCCCCCCGGTCTTGCGCTCTTTCTTCTTGAACATCTGCAGCATCCGGCGCGTCACGAGGAACCCGCCGAACACATTGACTGCCGCCAGTGCGACTGCAAGGACCCCCATGGTCTTGCCCAGGCCGGTCTCGGTCAGGGCGGCGGCGAGCATGGCGCCGACGATGACGATCGCCGAGACCGCGTTGGTCACGGCCATGAGCGGGGTGTGCAGCGCCGGGGTGACGTTCCAGACCACGTGGTAGCCGACATAGATGGCAAGCACGAAGATCGTGATATTGATGACGGTATGGCTGACGACTTCCAAGAGGTTCTCCGTTACTTGCGGGCGAGTTCGCCACCGCTGCAGGCCAGCGTGCCCGCAACGATCTCGTCCTCGCGATTGAGCTTGAACTCGCCAGTCTTCGGGTCGAGCATGAGGGCGAGGAAGTTGAGCAGATTGCGGGCGTAGAGCGCGCTCGCGTCGGCCGCGACCAGTGCCGGAATATTGGCGATGCCGACCAGGTGCACGCCGTGTTTCACGACGGTTCGATCGATTTCCGACAACGGGCAGTTGCCACCCTGCTCCACCGCCATGTCGACGATCACCGAACCCTGGCGCATGGTCTTTACCATGTCCTCCGTCACCAGGACCGGCGCCGGTCGCCCGGGAATGAGGGCGGTGGTGATGACGATGTCGGCCTGCTTGATCCGCTCCGCGATCAGCGCCGCCTGCCGCTTCTTGTAGTCCTCGCCCATGTCGCGCGCATAGCCGCCCTGGCCCTTGGCGAGCTCTTTTTCCGCATCGGTGAGCGGGACATCGATGAATTTGGCCCCGAGCGACTCGACCTGCTCCTTGGTGTCCGGCCGCACGTCGGTGGCCTCGACCATCGCGCCGAGCCGCTTCGCCGTCGCGATCGCCTGCAGGCCCGCCACGCCCACCCCCATGATCACCACCCGCGCCGCCTTGATGGTGCCCGCGGCAGTCATCAGCATGGGCATCATGCGCCCATAGGTGTTGGCACCGATCAGCACGGCCTTGTAGCCGGCGAGGTTGGCCTGCGACGACAGCACGTCCATGCTCTGGGCGCGGGAGATACGCGGCAGCCATTCCATCGCGAAGCCGGTGACCCCCCGGGCGGCCAGTGCCTGCAGACCCTCGCTGCGGTGCGGCGCAAGCAGGCCGATCACGATCTGGTCCTTGCGCAGCGACGCCAGTTCGTCGGTATCCGGCCCCCTGACCTTGAGAATCAGGTCGGCGCCGGCATAGACCTCGGCGGCCGACGCGGCAATCGAGGCACCCGCGGCAACGAACTCGGCGTCGCTGATGGACGACCCGACGCCGGCGCCGGATTGCACCACGATCTTGTTGAAACCGCCTGCCGCGTACTTCTTGACGGTCTCGGGCGTAGCGGCAACCCGCGTCTCACCCGGCCTGGTCTCCGCCGGAATCCCGATATGCATCCCTGCCTTGCCTCCGTGCAGCAGGCTCGAAGGCCCGCGATTGGATTGTCATGGGGGAGGGAACCGGCACCGGCACCCCCTTAAAGCGCGCCATTATAGGAGATGCTGCGCCGGCCACGCCAGAAACAACTGCGAAGGGGAAGTCCCGCCCGATGCCGCCGCGGCACCTATAATCGCATCAGTGCCATGGCTTCGATCCGCGTCCTGCCCGACCAACTCGTCAACCAGATCGCCGCCGGCGAAGTGGTCGAACGCCCCGCGGCCGCCCTCAAGGAACTCCTCGAGAACAGCCTGGATGCCGGCGCGCGCGCGATTTCGGTGGTGCTGCGGGAGGGCGGAATGCGCCAGATCCGGGTCCAGGACGACGGCGCCGGGATCGTACCCGAGGAACTGGCCACCGCTCTCGCCCGGCACGCCACCAGCAAGATCGCGTCGCTGGAGGATCTGGAGCGGGTCGCAAGCCTGGGCTTTCGCGGCGAAGCACTTGCCAGCATCGCCTCGGTGTCGCAACTCACCCTGACCAGCCGGGCCGCCGGACAGCGCCACGCCTGGCGCATCGACAGCAACGGTGGCGCCCTTGGGCTTCCCGGGCCCGCCGCGCTCGACGGCGGCACCGTCGTCGATGCGCTCGACCTGTTCTACAACACCCCGGCGCGCCGCAAGTTCCTCAAGACCGAGGCCACCGAGTATGCCCACACCGAAGAAGCCTTCCGCCGCGTGGCGCTCTCGCGGCCCGATGTGGCCCTCCAGCTCACACATAACGGGCGCGCCGTCTGGCGGATGGGGCCGCAGGCCATGGAAGCACGGGTGTCGGCCGTGCTCGGGCCGGCGTTCAGCGAGGCATGCATGCCGATCGGGGAGAGCGCCGGACCGATGCGGCTCTCGGGGCTGATCGGACTACCCGCGGCGGCACGCTCATCCCGCGATGCGCAGTACGTATTCGTAAACGGACGCTTTGTACGCGACAAGCTGCTGTCGCACGCGCTGCGGGTGGGCTATCGCGACGTGCTGCATGGCGATCGCCATCCGGCGTTCGTGCTGTTCATCGAGATCGCTCCCGAAGCCGTCGACGTGAACGTCCATCCGACCAAGACCGAGGTCCGGTTTCGCGACAGCCGTGCCGTCCACCAGTTCGTGCTCCATGCGGTCGAGCGCGCGTTGGCGCGAACACAGCCGGGAGTCGCCGAACAACCCGCGGCGCCGGCACGCGCATGGCTCGAACGCGTTGCCGCCGGCAATCTTCGCCAGGCGAGCGCCCCGCTCGGTGCCGCCGAACCGCTGGCGTTCTATCAGCGACTCTACGGCCCGGCGCCCGCCGCCGACGCGGCGGCGATGGTCGTGGAAGCCGCGCCTGCAACCATGGTGACGACTGCTGCCGATGGCGGGGCCGAGCATCCTCTCGGGTTCGCACTGGCCCAACTGTCGGGCGTGTACATCCTCGCCCAGAACCGCAAGGGCCTGGTGGTCGTCGACATGCATGCCGCGCATGAACGCATCGTCTACGAGCGGCTGAAGCAGGCGCTCGACCGCGCCGACGTGCCGGCGCAACAACTGCTGATCCCGGCGACCCTCGTCGCCACCCCGGTCGAAGTGGCGACGGTGGCCGACAACATCGACCTGCTGGCGCAGCTCGGCGTCGAGATGACCGTGCTGTCGCCGACGAGCATCGTGGTACGTTCCGTTCCCGCATTGCTGGCCGGCGCGGATCCTGCCGCCATGGCCCGGGACCTGTTGCGCGAAATCGCCGAAGTCGGCTCGAGCCGCGTGCTCACCGATCGCCGCGACGATCTGCTCGGCACACTGGCCTGCCATACCGCCGTGCGGGCAAACCGCACACTCACTCTCGCCGAGATGAACGCTCTGCTGCGGGACATGGAAGCGACCGACCGGGCCGACCAGTGCAACCATGGCAGACCGACGTGGCACCAGTTCGCCCTCGCCGACTTCGACCGGCTGTTCCTGCGCGGACGCTGAAGTGGGGACGGCCCCCCAATCTCGCTGCGCGCGTTACCCCCCAATGGGGAGCTCGCCTTGCCAGGCGAGCTGCGGCCGGACACCGACAGTCCCTGCGGAGGGTCTGTGCCTGCCGCAGGAGAGCGGACTCCGGTCGCTGGCGGCCCGTCGCGCGGCGTCCGGACGCGTTACGCCCGGCTTGAAGCAGCGATGAATGCGGTGCGCGATCACCGGCCCGATGCGCCGACTGTCGTCCTGATCATGGGGCCGACAGCGAGCGGCAAGACCCGGGCATCGCTCGCGCTGGCCGCGCACCTGCACACGGAGATCGTGAGTGTCGATTCGGCGCAGATCTACCGGGGCATGGACATCGGTACCGCCAAGCCCGATGCCGCCGAGCGCGGCGGCGTGCCGCACCATCTCATCGACATCATCGATCCCGATCAGCGCTACTCCGCGGCCCGGTTCGCGGGCGACGCGCTCGCGACGATTCACGACATCGTCGGTCGCGGCCGCATTCCGATACTGAGCGGCGGCACCATGCTCTACTTCAAGGCCCTGCGCGAAGGTCTGTCGGACCTGCCCGAGGCGGATCCGGACATGCGCGCGGTGATTGACGGCATGGCGCGGGACATCGGCTGGCCCGCCTTGCATCAGACGCTGGCGACGCTGGACCCGGTCTCTGCAGCCCGGCTCGATCCGAACGATTCCCAGCGCATCCAGCGAGCGCTGGAGGTGTGCTGGATCACAGGCCGGCCGATGACCGAGGTCATCGCCGATGCCCGCCGCCTGCCGGCACCGTTCCGGTTCGTGCCGGTGGCGCTCGTGCCGGCCGACCGGTCGATACTGCACGCCAGGATCGCCGCGCGCTTCGAAACCATGCTGGAACTCGGCCTCGTCGACGAGGTCCGGCGGCTCCGGGCCGCATTCGCGCTGAAGCCGACGATGACGTCGATGCGGTGCGTCGGCTACCGCCAGACCTGGGACTACCTCGACGGCGCGTTCGGCCTTGCCACGCTGCGGGACAAGGCGGTCGCCGCCACCCGGCAACTCGCCAAACGGCAGCTGACCTGGCTGCGATCGATGCCGGATGCGCTCCGGCTCGACTGCCTCGACGAAGCGCTCGACAGCCGGGTGACGGAACTGGTCGAGGCACACCTGCCGTGAGGTGTGCGGGTCGGCCCGCGAAACGGGCAGCCCCAAGCGCAGTACCCCCCGATCGGGGGGTGCCGACCGCAGGAAGGCTGGGGTTGCAACACCAAGCGCAGGAAGGCTGGGGTTACGACATCAAGCGAAGGGACACAGCGCCCGCCCGGCCGCCCGAAGGGCGCTGGCCCCCCCATTGGGCGGTGCCGACCAAAGGAAGGCTGGGGGGCAGGCGCAGCGCCGGGCCGTCCCAAGCAAGCCGCCCCCCATTGGGGGGTGCCGACCAAAGGAAGGCTGGGGGGGTTGTAACCTCACGGCATCGCCGCCAGCGCCTCCGCACCGGCCTTGGCCACCATACCGTCCTGCTGCGAGGTCACGCCCGACACCCCGATCGCACCGATCATCTGACCCTGGTAGACCAGCGGCACCCCGCCTTCGAGCGGGAGGATGCCGAGATCGACCAAGCCGAGGATGGCCGTGCGCCCGCCCGCGATCGCATCTTCGAATACCTTGGTCGGCCGCTTGAAGTTGATTGCGGTGCGCGCCTTGCGCTGCGCCACCTCGATGCTGCCGTTCTGCGTGCCGTCCAGGCGTTGCAGGTAGACCAGGTGGCCGCCGTCGTCGACCACGGCGATCACGACGTTCCAGGAATTCCTGACAGCTTCCGCCTCCGCCGCCGCAGCGACCTTGCGCGCGAGTTCGAGCGTGACGGCCTTCTTGTCGGTGGTCTGGGCGGGCGCGTCGAGGGCAGCGGCGAGGCCGACTGCCACCAGGGCGATGCCGACTGCATGTCTGAACCAGTTCATGGATGTTCCTCCGGGGATTGTTGGTTGCCGAACGCACGCCGCAAAGCGCGACGCCGGTAGCGACGATACGCCAGCGCCTGGGCACTGTTCAATCGGCCGCGTCGCTCACCGCAGTCACCAATGCGCTCGCCGTGCCTCGAGCGAGCGTGATCTCGATCCGTTGCCCCGCCGCCAGCCGTGATGCCTCACGCACGACCTTGCCGTCGGCGTCGCGCACGATGCCGTAACCACGGTCCAGCACCGCCTGCGGATCGAGCAGGCGCAGGGCCGCGCGAGCGCCGTCGAGGCGACCGCCCAGGTCGCGCAGATGCGCTCTGTGCGCCGCGGCGAGGCGGGCGCCGGCGTCGCCGCGGCGTCGGCGCCCGAGCGCGACATCGGGCGCTGTGTGCCGCAATCGGGCAGCGAGCACCGCGACGGAATCGGCGCGCTCGGCGGCAAGCCGCGCACCCGCCCGATGCAGGCGAATGCGCAATTGCCCGAGGAGTTGCTGCCGGAACTCAAGCTGCTGCGCCGGATGCCGCAGTCGTGCCGCGAGAAAATCCATCTGTTGCGCCCGGCGCTCGCTGCCGCGCCGCCAGTGCCGGGCAAGGCTCGCGGCCCGGCCGACGAGTTGGCGACGCAGGCCCGGTCCGTCCGGACTCACCAGTTCGGCCGCCGCCGTCGGCGTCGGCGCGCGGGCGTCGGCGACGAAATCGACGATGGTGAAGTCGGTTTCGTGGCCGACCCCGGCGACGATCGGGATCGGACTCGCCGCGACCGCACGCGCCACGATCTCCTCGTTGAACGACCACAGGTCCTCGAGACTGCCGCCGCCCCGGCACAGGACAACGACGTCGACCTCGGCGCGCCGCCCGGCGGTCTCGATCGCCGCCGCGATCTGGCGGGCAGCGCCATCGCCCTGGACCGGGGTCGGGTAGACGATCACCGGCAGCCCCGGCATCCGGCGACGCAGCGTCGTCAGGACGTCCCGCAGCGCCGCCGCCTGGAGCGAGGTCACCACGCCCACGGCCAGGGGAAACGGCGGCAGGGGTCGCTTGCGCTCGGGCGCGAACAGTCCCTCTGCGGCGAGCGTGCGCTTGAGGCGCTCGAACCGTTCGTGCAGCGCGCCCGCCCCGGCGCGGCGCATGGCCTCGACGTTGAGCTGGAAATCGCCGCGTGGTTCGTAGAGCGTCGCGAGCGCCCTCACCTCCACCTGCACCCCGTTGCCCGGCGGCCAGCCGAGCTGCTGGACGCGCTGGCGGAACATCACGCAACGAACCTGCGCGCCTTCGTCCTTGATCGAGAAATAGCAGTGGCCGGAAGCGGCCCGGGTAAAGTTCGAGATCTCGCCGGCGACCCACGCCAGCGGCACGCCACCTTCGATCAGGCCGCGGACCACGGCGTTGAGTTCGGTGACCGAGATCACTCGCGATAGCGGCTGCGCAGATTCCATGGTCCCGGATTCTATCGGAGCGGTCCGGGCCGCCCGAATCGCGAGCCCGATCCGACACGCAGCCGCGGTGCAGACCGAAATCTCCCGGCGCACGGACCCTCGGGCCACAACAGTCACCCGGATGCAACAACCTTCCGCAACCGGCCAGCCCAGAGAAAGGGATAACACAACCAACTGTTTAAATTGTGGTTTATTTTCGCTCAAGTTTTGCGCAACCAAGCAAAAGGCCTTGCCTGCAGCCGACTTACAGGCGCTTTCGACAAGCTGTGCACAGCGTTATCCACAGCAATTGTGGACAACGTCGGCCGCCGGGACCCGATGCGCCGCACCTGTTGCCGCCGGGCCGGCGCGCAAGCTACAGTGCGAGGCTATCCCGTCTGATTGGAGTCATCGACTTGCTCGCCATCATCGAGGCTGCCGGCTGGCCGATCTGGCCCATCATCGCGGCTTCCATCGTCGCACTCGGCATCATCGGGGAGCGCGGCTGGTCGTTGCGATCCGGTGTCGTCACGCCGCCGGCCCTGCTGACCGGCGCCGTGCAGGAGTTCCGCGCCAACGGCGTCACGCAGGAATTGCTGGACCGGTTGGCGGCCGAATCCGCCCTCGGTCTGGTGTTCGCTGCCGGACTCCGCAACATCGGCAGCACCCGCGAGATCATGAAGGAATCGATCGAGGAGGCCGGGCGTGGTGCAGCGCGCGATCTCGAGCGGTTTCTCACCACCCTTGGAACCATCGCCACCATGGCGCCCTTGCTGGGTCTGCTCGGCACGATCATCGGCCTGATCGAGATTTTCGGTTCGCAGGGTCCGAGCGGGATGGCGAATCCGGCGCAGCTCGCCCACGGGATCGCGATCGCCCTCTACAACGCGGCGTTCGGCATCATCGTTGCGGTGCCCAGCCTCATTTTCTATCGTCACTTTCGCGACCGGGTGGAATCGCTGACCATCGAGATGGAATTGCAGGCGGTGAAGCTGGTGGAGGTTGTCCACGGAGATCGTCAGGGGTGAGCCGGATGCCACGGATCCGGCCGGCAAGACTTGCCGCAGGAGCGACTTCGAGCCCTGGGACAAGCGCATGAACTTTCGCCGTGGACGGGTCCGCGACGAACCGGACATCAACCTCGTCCCGTTCATCGACGTTCTGCTGGTGATCGTGATCTTCCTGGCCGTCACCACGACCTATTCGCGGTATTCGGAACTGCAGATCAGCCTTCCCACCGCCGACGCCGCCAAAGCCACCGGGCGACCGGAACAGATCAACGTCGCCGTCACGGCCGCGGGCACCTACATGGTGGGCCGGACCCCGATCAGCTACACCACCCCGGAGGGCTTCAGCAACGAACTGAAGCGCGCGGCCGGCACCAACGCGGATCCGATGCTGGTCATCAACGCCGATGGCCGCACCTCCCACCAGTCGGTGGTCCGGGTGCTGGAAGCCGCGCGACTCGCCGGATTCGGTCGCATCACGTTCGCGACGCAGAACGCCGCCCAGAAATAGCCCCACCGCGCAATGCCGATGCTGCGGGTCACTGCGGACGTCCTGGAACGTAGCTTCGATGGCGCGACGCTGGCGCGCGGCGAAGACTACGCCGATCGGGACCGGGTCCAGGGCATCGAGCGGCTCGACGCGGGAAGTCGTTTTCGCGCGCGCGTCCAGGGTAGCAAGGTCGAGCCGTACCTGGTCGAGGTCGTCCTCCGGCACACCTCTCTCGGCACGACGGCAAGCGGCACGTGCACGTGCCCGGCGCCCATCAACTGCAAGCATGCGGCGGCATTGGCCGCGCTCGTGCTCGAAACCGATCCCTCCGCCCCGGTCACTGTTCCGGCCGCTCCAGTCGACCCGGCGAACGGCCGTCCGGTCGCGCAACCGGCGCCGACGGCCGCCCTCCCGCTCGAGCTGACGCACTGGCTGGAGCAGGCGCGCGAGGCGACGCGGCAGACCGAAGACGACTACCCGCCCCAGGTCCACCATCGCCTGATCTACCTGCTCGGCATCGATGGCGCGCCGCGGGCGCGGCTTGCCGTGGTGACACTCGCGCTGGCGCGGCGCCTCAAGACCGGCAGCTACGGCACGACCTCGCGCTGGAGCATCGACGGCATCGGAATGACGCGCCCCCCCACGTTCATCAGGCCGGCGGACCTGCACATCCTCGAGCAGCTCCTGTCGGCGCGCGAGTTCGGCCATTCCGGACAATACCCGCTCGGCGGATTCGTCGGCGGCGGGCCGCTGCTGCGCACCATACTCGCCACCGGGCGGTGCCATTTCGGCGATGCCAACACGGCGGCACTGCGGCTGGGCGCACCGCGTGCGGCCCGCTTTGCCTGGCGTTTCGGAGACGACGGCGAACAGCATGTGGCGGTCACGACCAAGCCGCCCAGCACCCACGTGCTCCCCATGGCGCCGCCTTGGTACGTGGACACCGTATCGGGCGAATGCGGTCCGCTCGAGACCACCCTCGAACCGACACTCGCCGGGGTGATCGCCGGCGCGCCGACGATACGTCCCGAGCACGCCAGTGCCTTCCGCGCGGAACTCGAAGCCACCCACGGCACGCCGATACCGCTGCCGGCGGTACCGAAACAGACCGACGTGCGCGATGCCGTGCCGACGCCCGTACTGCGCTTCGAATCGTTCGAGGACCCCTATCGCTACCGCAATGCCCCCGATGCCTCGATCGACATCGCGGCGCTCGGCTTCGACTACCTCGGCGTGCGAGCCAACCGCGACAGCCCCGGGACGCTCACACGTTTCCAGGGTGGTCGCCTGTTGCGCATCCAGCGCAATCACGCCGCCGAACAAGCCGCGCACCAGGCGCTGCGCAGCGCCGGGTTCGACAAGGTGATGAACGTGGTGCGCCAGTTTCCGCAGGGGGTGAAGCACGACTACACCTTTCCGCGCGACCAGGATTGGATCGATTTCGTCGTCGGCACCCTGCCGCGCCTGCGCACCGAAGGCTGGAACATCGAGTTCGACGACAGCTTCCGGTTTCGCACGGCGCAGGGCGGCGAATGGAAGGCCCGGATCGAGCGCACCGACAACGACTGGTTCGATCTCGTGCTGGGCATCGACGTCGACGGCAAGCACATCGACCTGCTCCCGATCCTGCTGACGGCGTTGCGCGAGCATCCCGAACTGGCGCACGCGGTCGCGCCGAGCGGGGCCGCGGCCGGATCGAACATGCTGGTGCGCCTCGACGACGGCCGCCTGCTGCCGGTGCCCATGGTCAAGGTCCACGCCCTGGTGAGAGTGCTCGACGAACTGCTCGAACGCGCTGCCGACGATGGCTTGCGGGTCAATCGTCTCGACGCAATCCGGCTCACCGAGATCGAGCGCGCCGTGCCACTGACCTGGGGGCCGGATCAACGGCTGCGCGACGTCGCCCGGCAACTTGCCGACGGCAACGTCGCGGCGCGGCAACCGCCTTCGAGCTTCGGCGCGGTCCTGCGCAGCTACCAGGCCGAAGGGCTGGGCTGGCTCCAATTCCTGCGCGAGTTCGGCTTCGGCGGCATCCTCGCCGACGACATGGGACTGGGCAAGACCGTCCAGGCGCTCGCCCACATCGCCATCGAGAAAGCCGAAGGCCGCCTCGATCGCGCCGCGCTGATCGTTGCCCCGACCAGCGTCGTGCCCAACTGGCGGCGCGAGGCGCAACGCTTCGCCCCCGGATTGCGCGTGCACGTGTCGCACGGCCTGAAGCGGCGGGAGTCGTTCGCCGCCATGAACGGCGCCGACATCGTGCTCACCACCTATGCCCTGCTGCCGCGTGATCGCGAAGCCCTGTTGGCGCAGGAGTTCCACCTCGTGATCCTGGACGAGGCGCAGCAGATCAAGAATGCCCAGACCCAGGCTGCGAGAGTGGTAAGCGACCTGAAGGCACGGCACCGCCTGTGCCTGACCGGCACGCCGCTGGAAAACCATCTGGGCGAACTGTGGTCGCTGTTCCATTTCCTGATGCCCGGATTCCTCGGTGACGCCGCGACGTTTCACCGGCTCTACCGGACGCCGATCGAGAAGCACGGCGACGTCCATCGCCGCGCCTCGCTATCGCGCCGGGTCCGGCCGTTCCTGCTGCGACGGACCAAGGAACAGGTGGCCACCGAGCTGCCGCCCCGGACCGAGATCGTGCGGCCGGTAGAACTGCTCGGCGCCCAGCGCGAGCTCTACGAAACGGTGCGTGTGTCGGTGAACGAACGGGTGCGGACAGAGATCGCGGCACGCGGTTTCGGACGGAGCCGGATCGTCGTGCTGGACGCGCTGCTCAAGCTGCGTCAGGTCTGCTGCGACCCGTCGCTGCTCAAGCTCGAGAACACGGCGCGGGTGGAACAGTCGGCCAAGCTCGACGCCCTGCGCGACATGCTGCGGCAGCTACTGCCCGAAGGCCGGCGCGTGCTGGTCTTCTCGCAGTTCACCAGCATGCTGGCGATCATCGAGCGCGAAGTGACTGCCATGGGCATCCGCTACGTCAAGCTGACCGGCGAGACCCGTGACCGCGAGCAGCCGGTGAATACGTTCCAGGCCGGAGAAGTGCCGCTGTTCCTGATCAGCCTCAAGGCCGGTGGCACCGGCCTCAACCTGACCGCTGCCGACACGGTCATCCACTACGATCCCTGGTGGAATCCGGCAGTCGAGCGCCAGGCGACCGACCGTGCCCACCGCATCGGCCAGGACAAGCCGGTCTTCGTCTACAAGCTGATTGCGACCGGCAGCGTCGAGGAAAAGATCATGGCGATGCAGGCGGCCAAGGCGGCGCTCGCGGCCGACATCCTGGGCGACGGGACGGAGCCGGTTGCGCCGGTCGGCGCCGAGGACATCGCCGCACTGTTCGAACCGCTCGTCTGACGGGCACCGGCAGCGTGCCCTCGACACCGGCCCACTGGACTCGCGTCGGACCCACCGCGCTCGCATTGTTGCCGCTGGCACTGCTGTTCGCCGCCATCACGGCATTGCGCCGGTCGCTGTTCCGCTCCGGACTGCTGCAAACGGTACGGCTGCGGGTTCCGGTCATCGTCGTCGGCAACATCACTGCCGGCGGAACCGGCAAGACACCGCTGGTCCTGTGGCTCGTCGCCCGGCTTGCGGTCAACGGCTTCCGACCTGGCATCGTGACCCGCGGCTACGGCGCGGTCGACGCCGGTCCGGCAGAGGTGGCGCCATCGGGCGACCCCCGCGACCAGGGTGACGAGCCGGTCCTGCTGGCGCAACGCAGCGGCGTCCCGGTTTGGCGCGGGGCCGATCGCGTCGCAGCGGCGAACGCGCTGCTGGCCGCGAATCCCGGCTGCAACGTGATCGTGAGCGACGACGGTCTGCAGCACTACCGGCTCGCTCGCGACATCGAGATCGCACTCGTCGACGGGGCAAGCGGATTCGGCAACGGACTGCTGATGCCGGCGGGTCCGTTGCGCGAGCCGCCGAGTCGGCTGGCGCGCTGCGATTTCCTTGTCATCAAGGGCGCATCACGCACCGCGCTGCCGCTGCCCCGTCCCGCGGTTGCCATGAGTCTCGCACCCGGTCGATTCCGCAATCTGCTCGACCCAGCCACAACGGTTGACGCGGCCGCCTTCGGCCACCGGGTGCTGCATGCCGTGGCCGGCATCGGCCGGCCGCAGCAGTTCTTCGACACCCTCGCGGCGCTGGGCCTGCGGTTCGAACGGCATCCGTTTCCGGACCACCACGCCTACTCTGCCGTCGACTTCGCCTTTGCCGGCAGCGCCACGGTCGTGATGACGGAGAAGGATGCCGTAAAATGCGCGGCGTTCGCGACGATGAACTTCTGGGTGCTGCCGGTGGACGCGGTGCTGCCGGAGGGGTTCCTCGAGCGCGTACTGGAAAGGCTTCGCCATGGCTCTTGATCCCAAGCTGCTCGAACTGCTCGTCGACCCTCTCACCAAGGCGCCTCTGATCTACCACCGTGAAAAACAGGAACTGGTGTCGATCGAGAGCGCGCTCGCGTACCCGATCCGCGACGACATCCCGGTGATGCTCGAGGACGAGGCACGCTCCCTCACGCCGGAGGAACTCGACGGCTGGCGCAAGAAGCGTTGAGCCGTCCCGGCGCGCGCCGCTGACCGCATGGGTTTCGTCGTCGTCATCCCGGCGCGGTTTGCTTCCACCCGGCTGCCGGGCAAGCCGCTCGCCGACGTCGGCGGCAAGCCGATGGTCGTGCGGGTTGCCGAACAGGCGGCCGCCAGCGGCGCCAGCGAGGTCTGGGTCGCGACCGACCACGCCGACGTCGCGGCGGCGGTCACCGCACACGGCATCGCCGTGCTGATGACCCGTGCGGATCATCCCAACGGCACCGATCGGATCGCCGAGGTCGCCCGGCTGCGCGGGTGGAGCGATGACACCATCGTGGTCAACGTTCAGGGCGACGAGCCGCGCATCGCCCCCGAGCTGATCCGATCCGTGGCGGAACACCTGGCGGCGCACCCCGACGCGGCGATCGCCACGGCATGCCACCCGATCGGCAACGACGCCGATTTCTTCGATCCCAATGTCGTCAAGGTGGAACTCGACTATCGGGGTCACGCGCTGACCTTCAGCCGGGCACCGATCCCGTATGCGCGCGACGCGTTCGCGGCGGGCCGGACCCGGCCGCCCGGCCTGCCCGCGTTGCGCCACATCGGCATCTATGCCTACCGGGGCGGGTTCCTCGGCGCCTATTCCAGTCTCGAACCATCCACGATCGAGCGCTTCGAAGCGCTGGAGCAGTTGCGCGCGCTGTGGCATGGCTACCGCATCGCGGTCATGGTGACCGACCATGCCCCGGAAACCGGGGTCGACACGCCCGCTGACCTGGAGCGCGTGCGCGCGCTCTATCCGGCCGCGCCCTGACGCGCGGCTATACTCGACCTTCCGTCCGAGGCTGCCGGCGTTCCGCGCCTGATCCGGGACGCCCGCCGCAGCATCCAACAAACACGACAACAACACGAACCCGCCATGCGATTGATCCTCCTGGGCGCTCCCGGCGCCGGCAAGGGCACACAGGCCGCATCCATCGTCGAGAAGTTCGGTATCCCCCAGATCTCGACCGGCGACATGCTGCGAGCGGCCGTCAAGGCCGGCACAACCATGGGTCTCGAAGCGAAGAAGCACATGGATGCCGGTGCCCTGGTACCGGACGAAGTCATCATCGGGCTCGTTTCCGAACGCATCCGCCAGCCAGACTGCGCCCATGGATTCCTGTTCGACGGGTTCCCGCGCACGATCCCCCAGGCCGATGCCATGAAGGCGGCGGGGGTCCCGATCGACTGCGTGGTCGAGATTGACGTCGACGACAGCGAGATCATCCGGCGCATGTCCGGCCGACGGGTCCATCCCGGCTCCGGGCGCCCTTACCACGTCGTGTTCAATCCGCCCAAGGTGCCGGGCAAGGACGACGTGACCGGCGAGGAGCTGGTACAGCGGGACGACGATCAGGAGAGCGTGGTCCGCAAGCGGCTGGCGGTTTATTACAGCCAGACGCGCCCGCTGGTCGACTACTATCGCGCCTGGGCCAACAGCGGCCTTGGTGGTGCCCCCCGCTACGTCAGGATCGCCGGGGTCGGCAGCATGGAACGTATCCGCGAGCACATCTTCGCGGCATTGTCCTAAGGCGGTGCAACGCGGCGCGCAGCGCCGCATGGCGGGAGAGGCGAGCATGGCCAAACGCAATGTTTTCTACGCGCAGTCCGGCGGCGTGACCGCGGTGATCAATGCCAGCGCGTGCGGCGTGATCGAGACCGCGCGCAAGCACCACGGCCGCATCGGCAAGGTGCTGGCGGGCCGCAACGGCATCCTGGGCGCCCTGTCCGAAGACCTGATCGACACCTCGCATGAGTCGCCGGCGGCGATCCGCGCCTTGCGACACACGCCCGCGGGCGCCTTCGGTTCGGCGCGCTACAAGCTCGGCAAGCTCGAGGACAACCGGGCCCAGTACGAACGCCTTATCGACGTCTTCCGTGCGCACGACATCGGCTATTTCTTCTACAACGGTGGCGGCGACTCGGCCGATACCTGCCTCAAAGTCTCGCAGCTCTCGACCGCCCTGGGCTATCCGCTGCAGGCGATCCACGTGCCCAAGACCGTCGACAACGACCTGCCGTTCACCGACTGCTCGCCCGGCTTCGGATCGGTCGCCAAGTATGTCGCCACCTCGATCCGGGAAGCCGGCTTCGACGTCGCCTCGATGGCGAAGACCTCGACCAAGGTGTTCGTGCTCGAGGTGATGGGCCGCCATGCCGGCTGGATCACCGCGGCCTGCGGCCTGGCGGCCGAACGCGCCGGCGATGCGCCGCACATCCTCCTGTTTCCGGAGGTCGTGTTCGATCCGGAACGTTTCCTGGCCCGCGTCGACGAGACGGTCAGGCGCGCCGGTTATTGCGTTATCGCCGTGTCGGAGGGCGTCAAGGGCGCCGACGGGCGGTTCCTCGCCGAGTCGGGGTTGAAGGACGCGTTCGGCCATGCCCAGCTCGGCGGCGTCGCACCCGTGATCGCCAATCTCATCCGCGAACGTCTGCAGCTGAAGTTCCATTGGGCAGTCGCCGACTACCTTCAGCGGGCCGCCCGGCACATCGCCTCCAAGACGGATGTCGCGCAGGCCTATGCGGTCGGCAAGGCGGCCGTGGAGCTGGCGCTGGCGGGACACAACGCGGTCATGCCGACGATCGTGCGCGAGAGCTCCCGGCCGTACAAGTGGAGCATCGGCGTCACCGCCCTGGACCGCGTGGCCAACGTCGAGAAGAAGATGCCGCCGAACTTCATCACGGCGGACGGATTCCACATCACGACCCGCTGCCGCAACTACCTCGCGCCGCTGATCGAGGGCGAGGACTATCCGCCGTTCCGCAACGGCATGCCCGACTACGTCCGGTTGAAACACCGGGCCGTGCGCAAGAAGCTTGAGACGCCGTTCAACGTCTGACGCAACCCCGCCGGGTCGTCGGATCCGGCAGGTCCGAAGTCCGGCGGCCGACCCCCGTGTGTCGATTCGGGTTGCCGCAGGCGAAATTTTCCCGCTAGAATATCAGGTTGTTAACGGCAGCCGCAGGCTGTGCCGTGCATCGACCCGCGTGTCGTCAGGTACGCTGAGCATGGGGCACGGCAGACAGCTACGCCGTGCGATGCGCCGGCGGTCTCGGGGCATGCGCAGAACGCTTCATCCCGAAGTCGGTTCTCTCCCGGGGCTCCCGCTCCGAGCGGTACCGGCGTTCGGTTTCCGTCAGTCGTCAATCAATCAGGTTATGGGGGAGTCATGGCTTCAGGTTTGATCATCGCGCTCGTGTGCGCCGGTGTGGCACTCGCATATGGCGGCGTCTCGATCCAGTGGATCCTGGCGCAGCCGACCGGCAATGACCGCATGCGCGAAATCGCGGCGGCCATCCAGCAGGGCGCGCAGGCCTACCTCAATCGCCAATACGCGACCATCGGCATCGTCGGTGCCGTCATGTTCGTTTTACTCGGCATCGCCCTCGACTGGCCCACGGCCTTCGGTTTCCTGATCGGTGCAGTGCTCTCCGGTCTGGCTGGCTACATCGGCATGAACGTGTCGGTGCGCGCCAACGTCCGCACCGCCGAAGCCGCCAACCACGGCCTGAATGCCGCGCTTGCGGTGGCGTTCCGCGGCGGCGCCATCACCGGAATGCTGGTGGTGGGCCTCGGCCTGCTGGGTGTCGCCGGCTACTATGGCCTGCTCGCCAGCCTGATGGAGCAGGACCGCGCGCTGCACTCGATGATCGGCCTGGCCTTCGGCTCGTCGCTCATCTCGATCTTCGCCCGTCTCGGTGGCGGCATCTTCACCAAGGGCGCCGACGTCGGCGCCGACCTCGTCGGCAAGGTCGAAGCCGGCATCCCGGAAGACGACCCGCGCAACCCGGCGGTGATCGCCGACAACGTGGG